>NZ_JBKHUP010000147.1:0-15681 GCF_046565525.1 Coleofasciculus sp.
GATGGTGATGTTTTTAGTCAAGTAGAATCAGGAGCCAAGGGTAATTCTCAGGGGGTAGTAATTGAGACTGGCTCTTTGACTTTAATTAATGGCGCTTTAATTGTTGCTGTGACTAGAGGGGAAGGAAATGGAGGTCAGGTTATAATTCGGGCAACCGATAGTATCGTATTCGATGGGGAATTTAATCAAGGATACCTCAGTGGTGTTTTTAGTGCTGTGGATTCCGGAGCAAATGGGAATTCTGGAGATATACAAATAGAGGCTGGCTCTTTAACTTTAACCAATGGTACTCTAATTAATGCCTCTACCTTTGGAGCAGGAAATGCAGGAAAGGTGGTGATTCGAGTCGCCGATAACATCTTATTAGATGGAGAATTGAGTCAAGGAGTTATTAGTGGTATTGCGAGTCAAGTAGCATCAGGAGCTACTGGAGATTCTGGAGGTATAGAAATAGAGACTGGCTCTTTGCTTTTAACTAATGGTGCTATAATTTCTGCTTCTACCTTTGGAGAAGGAGATGCGGGTAAGGTATTAATTCAGGCAATAGATAGTATTGAATTTAATGGGGAAGATAGTCGAGGACTTGGCAGTGGTGTTTTTAGTCGAGTCCGATCAGGATCTACCGGAAATTCCCTAGGAGTGGAAATCCAAACTAGCTCTTTGATTTTAGATAATGGCACTATAATTTCTGCTGAGACCCAAAATACTGGTACAGCAGGAGAAATAAAAATTAATACCACAGAATTTATCCAATTGAGCAGAGGTAGTTCTATCCGTGCTAGTGCTACAGCGGAAGGTCAAGCTGGCGACTTAACCATTAACACGGAACGCTTATCTGTACAAGATGGATCAGAAATTAGCGTCAGTAGCGAGTTTGGACAAACAGGTAATCTTTTCATCACTGCAGAAAAGATTATTCTCAACCAAGGTACACTTTCTGCTCTAACTGGAAAAAGCGGTGAAGAGGAAGGCGCAAATATCACCCTAAACGGTTTAAACTTTCTGCTAATAAGCAACGAAAGCCTACTTTCTGCTGAAGCCTTGAATGAAGCAGATGGTGGCAACATCGACATTGACAGTGCTTACATAATCGTCCTCCCTTCCGAAGGGGAAAACGGTAGCGACATTATCGCCAAGGCAAATCAAGGGAATGGTGGGACTGTGAACATTACCGCCACTGGCGTCTTTGGCATTGAGGAACAGCCAGCTATTGATGGAAACCGCACAAACGACATTGATGTTAGTTCTCAGTTTGGCAACCCTGGTGAAGTCACACTCAATGTATCCCTTGATCCTAGTCGCGGACTGACTCAACTCCCCAGCACTTTGGTTGACCCCTCAGGACAAATTAACCGAACCTGTGCAGCTAGTAGTCGTCAGAGTCAATTTACTGTCACTGGACGAGGTGGTTTACCTGAAAACCCAACGGATTTATTCAGTCCTAATTTGGTACAAGATGATTTTGGCACGGTGATAGCCAGGGAAGAAGATGAGGAAAAAGAAGGACAAGCCGATGGGGAGAATTCTCCTATTTATCATCCTCCCAAGCAGATTATTGAAGCCCAAGGTTGGATTATTGATGCAGAAGGTAATGTGGTGCTGACGGCTTACGTCCCCAATGGAACACCTCACGGCGGTTGGCAAAATTCGGTCAATTGTCAGGTTTCGGAAACAGCATCTCAGCCCTAATTATTGATTCAGCAAAAAACATTGTAGCAATTTAGCAAGAAAAGCATCGATTCAAGGGACTTCTTACAGTATACGATAAGCATTAGTTTAACCTTTTCAATTTAGGTAAAAGCTGTAAGGTAAAATCGCAATGAAACAGATTAAAACTCACTTTTGCTTTGCCAGCAGCCTTGTTCTCGGTTTTTGGGCAAATATCACTACAGTATCGGCTCAAGTTGTCCCCGATAATACACTCCCAGTAAATTCTCAAGTGACAGGGTGTCCGGTTTGCCTAATTGAAGGGGGAACGGTGCGAGGGGTAAACCTGTTCCATAGTTTTGAAGAGTTTTCTGTACAGACAGGGGGTGAGGCATTTTTCAATAATGCTTTACAGATTGAGAATATTTTAGGGCGGGTGACGGGGACTAATATTTCGGATATTGATGGGTTAATTCGGGCGAATGGAACGGCAAATCTATTTTTAATCAATCCCAATGGGATTATTTTTGGTGAGAATTCCCGGTTGAATATTGGCGGTTCCTTTGTCGCCTCTACCGCTAATGCCATTGGTTTTGGCAATCAAGGTGTTTTTAGCGCAACTGACCCAGAAGCTTTACCCTTACTCACTGTTAATCCAGATGCATTTTTATTTAATCAGATGACTTCTGGTCGTATCGAAAACCATTCAATTGCATCCGCAGGTATTAATCTTTTCGGAGAGTCTCTCAAGGGTTTACGAGTTCCCGATGGTCACAGCTTGTTATTGCTTGGTGGAGATATTGCCATCAACGGAGGCGGATTAAATGCTTTAGGGGGTCGAGTAGAATTAGCCGGATTAGCCGTTCCCGGTGAAGTCGCGTTGAATATGGATGATAACCATCTCAGTTTGAATATTCCTAATGATTTAACACGAGCAGATATTTCACTGACTAATGAAGCTGTTGTCAATACCAGTGGTAAGGGAGGCGGTGAAATTCAAGTTTTTGGTAGGCGCGTGATGCTCAAAGAGGGTTCCCAGATACTCGCGACTACTCTGGGTTCAGAAGCTGGCGAGGGGATAACAGTGGATGCTTCTGAGTCAATTGAACTGATAGGAAATGGATTTGAAAGCTTTGAACAAATTTTTATTGCAGGTGGTTTATCTGGACAAATTCGTCCCTTTAATCCTGGTACTGGCTTGTTTACTGGAACTGTGGGAACAGGTTTAGGGGGTACAGTTGCCATTAATACTGGTGAATTAATTTTGCGAGATGGAGCAATTATCTTTAGCCCTACATTTGGAGAGGGGTCAGGGGGAAGTCTTAGCGTCCGTGCTTCTGAGTCTGTGGAAGCAATTGGCTCAGGTTTGATCACTTCCACGTTAAGCAATGCTACTGGAGCGGCAGGCGATATTACTATTAATACTAAGCGGTTAATTGTTCGAGATGGGGCAGTAGTCACAACGATTACCTTGGGTGAGGGGACTGGAGGAAAGATAGGGATTAATGCCTCTGAATCTGTGGAAGTATTGGAAACACCAGCGGGGGCATTAGTTTCTACAGGATTATTTGCCAATACTATCGGTGGTACTGGAGCCGCTGGTGGAATTACGATTGACACGAGACAGCTAATTATTCGAGGTGGGGGACAAATAGCCACTCAGAGTGGATTACTCTTTGTAGGTATCCCAAATGGAGGTTTTGGTGGAGATTTAGTCATTAGAGCCTCCGAGCTTGTAAAAGTAAGTGGACAGGCAACGGATAATCGTATTCACAGTGGTTTATTTAGTGGAACTGATGGTTCAGGAGAGGGCGGTGATTTAACGATTACCACTTCTGCATTACTTGTACAGAATCTGGGATTGGTAACAGCAAGGACATTGGGAAGAGGAAACGGCGGAGACTTAACCATTAATACTGATGTATTGCAAGTTGATGGAGGACAGATTACTACTCAGACTTTGGGTGCGGGAAAAGGGGGAAGTTTGAGTGTGACTGCCTCCAGTGTGGTGGAACTAATTGACACCTTCACTAAGGTACAACTTCTTGAGACTCCGATTGTGCGTATAGGAAGTTCGGGAGAAGCTATAATAGTGACTGCCACTACAGAAAATTTACCATTGGTTGGTTTGATAGCTTCTGCTGAAGGCTCAGGACAAGCAGGAAATGTGATAGTTTCCACTCCTTTATTAATTGTCAAAGATGGAGTAATTAACGTAAATAGTAACAGCTCTGGAACATCAGGAAATTTAGAGATAGAGGCAGATTTGGTGCGACTCAATAACGGTTTTATTACGGCAAGGACAGCCTCTGGAAATGGTGGTAACTTGACACTACGGATTGACGATGCTTTGCTTATGCGCCGTAACAGTCAGATTTCAGCCACCGCAGGTACAGCACAAGCTGGTGGAGATGGCGGTAACATTAACATTGATGCTGGTGTTATCGCTGCTGTCCCCGATGAAAATAGTGATATCACCGCCAATGCCTTTTTCGGACAAGGAGGTCGCATCACCATCACCAGTCAAGGCATCTTTGGTATTGAGGAACGTCCAGCCATCCCCGGAAATCGTACTAATGATATTGATGCTAGTTCTCAGTTTGGCAATTCTGGTGAAATCACACTCGATGTATCCCTTGACCCCAGTCGCGGACTAACTCAACTCCCCAGCACTTTGGTTGACCCTTCAGGACAAATTAACCGAACCTGTGCAGCTAGTAGTCGTCAGAGTCAATTTACTGTCACTGGACGAGGTGGTTTACCTGAAAACCCAACGGATTTATTCAGTCCTGATTTGGTACAAGATGATTTTGGCAGGGTGATACCCAGGGAAGAAGATGAGGAAATAGAAGGACAAGCCGAGGGAAAAAATGATTTAATTAACCATCCTCCCAAACAAATTATCGAAGCCCAAGGATGGATTATTGATGAGGAAGGGAATGTGGTGTTGACGGCTTACGTCCCCAATGGAACACCTCATGGCGGTTGGCAAAATTCGGTCAATTGCCAGGTTTCGGAAACAGCGTCCCCATAAAAATAATTACTGATTATCCAGACGTTTAGCGATCAGGATATTTTCTCGCGTTATGTAAAACACGAAGAATATGTACCTGATTATTTTTAACTCGGTAGACGACAAAATAGGGTGTCTTTGAGATGACCAACTCCCTAGTCCCTTCAACGCGCCCGGTTCTTCCCATGTAAGGGAATTTTGCTAACTGCTCAACCGCTGCTTGAATTTTCACAACAGTACTTGTTGCAGCATCTTGGTCATCTTCGCAAATGTAAGCATGAAGCTGCTCAAGATTGCGTAGTGCTTGGCGTAACCATCTAACTTCCATGGGTCAACCGACTAAAGACGGCGCTTACCTCTTGTTCACTAGCAAAATCCCCAGCATCGGCTTCAGTGATACCCTGCTGAATCTCTTGCAGTTGCCACTGATGCATTTCTAGGTAAGCATTGATTGCTTGATTTAGCACATAGGTCAAATTACGCTCCATACCAGCAGCAATGGCATCCAGTGCAGCTCTCTTATCTGGATCAAGTCGAAACGTTACATTTTCCTTGCTCATAAGACAGGTTCTTCGTGGAGGGTTGGTTAAAGTGCAGCCGTACTATTTAATTATGCACTGTATTGTATTGCATTGCAAGAAGAATCATAACCATTCTAGAAGAGCCTGTACTCTGAATAATTATTTCAATCTGAATACGACTGACGTAAATAAGAAAGTACGGCTGCTATTTCTGGCGGAATGCCTGTAAATCGAATACCAAAATGATTTGGATTATCTACCGATTTTTCAACGACTTTCGCGTAAATGTCTCCCAATCCTTTTGCCTTGTCTGTACCTATCACTAAATTAATCTTGAGATTACTCAACAATTCTAAAGACCGTTGGGTGTTAATTTTAGCACCATTCGCCGATAATTTTACAATTGTCCCTTGACAGAATTCCTGCCCTAAATGCTTTCCCGTTAAAACTATATACTGTATTGGGAGTTTATTGCTCAACACAACAAAATCAGTTTCTGGTTTCGGCAAAATCAAATTAAAATCTCCCCCAATCCCACCAATTTCATAAATCGTAATTGGTTCGGCAAATCCTTTGGGGTGAACGTGCAATTCCCCATCCACCCGGAGAATTGAACCCATCTGTTTCAACAACTCCTGAGAAATTAAAACTTGTCCACCAACGGTATAGGATTCAATCCGAGACGCTAAATTAACCGGACTCCCCATTACCGTATATTTTGCCCGTTTTTGTGAGCCAATATTCCCCGCTAATACTTCTCCCCCATGAATACCAATTCCCATTTCTAAGGGGGGTAAATTTAGGGTTTCATTGTACTGATTAACCTCTGCCATCGCCAACTGCATCGCAATCCCACAAGCGATCGCGCGTTGGCAATCGTCCTCTCTTTCAATCGGCGCACCAAATATAACCAGAATCCCATCACCCATGAAATCATTAATCACGCCCTGATACTGATCAACCACATCAGTCATCACTTGCAAATAATGGTTAATCACCCTCACCCCCATCTCCGGTGACACTCGCTCAGAAATTGCCGAAAATCCCCTTAAATCGGAAAATAGAACCGTAACCTGACGGTTTTCTCCACCCAACTGCAATCCTTGAGGCGTCTCCAGCAAATTCGCCACCACCGCATCAGCGATATAGCGACCAAATATGCGGCGCATTTGACCCGCACCGTAAGCCACATACCCAATAATCGCGATCGCAGACCCGGTTAACCCCAGAATCGGCGACACCACGGGAATCCACCACCCATTCAGAAACGCCCAATAACAGCCACCAACCAAGCCACCGCCAACGAAAATCAGACTCACTACCTTAAAGGGCGATCGCGCAGTCACACCCCCCCGATAGCGCTGTCCCCAAGTCAACGTCGCCCCGACTACCGTCCAAACCACTATCCATAAAATCTCCCAAAGTTCTGACCAAACCCGAATCAGAGGACGCCCTTCTAGCGCCGCACTCACCATCTGACTGACGACATCTGCATGAATTTCCACCCCCGGTGATCGACTTACCAATCCCCGACTATAGGGGGTGAAAAAGTTATCAGCGACACTTTCACCCGTAATCCCAATCAAGATCACGCGATCGCGTCCCCAATCCTTTGGTATTTTTCCCTCTAGGACTTCCGTGATCGAAATCGACTGAAAACCTTGCCTAAGATTGCGAAAATTAGATACTATCTGAAATCCACCCGCATCTGTGCGGACATAGCCCCCATCGTGCTGATTTAAACGGGTAAACACAGCTTTGCCCAACTGATATTGATTTCCCTCAGCATCTACTTCCTCAAGCGTAATTCCTTCAGCCTCTAAATAAGTCAAGGCTAACATCGTACTAAAACTAGGGATAATTTCCCCAGATGGAGTTCCCAGAGACAGTAAACCGCGACGAACTTTACCATCACTATCTACCACCAAATCATTCGCCCCAATTTGACCCAATTCGTTCAATACTGGTGGTGGATTAACCGCCGTTCCCTCAGCATCTCCGGCTACCTTACGAATACCAATCAAATTCGGAGTTGATTGAAAAACCTCGACCAATTCCTGATACCCTGGCTCTACAGGTAAATCGCGATACAGATCCAAACCAATGGCTCTTGGCTGTTGTTGTTTAAGTATTGTTAGTAATTGGGCAAGCCTCTGATCGGATAGGGGCCAGTTGCCGAGTTTTTGGATATCTTGCTCATTAATCTCAACAATCCCAATCCTTGAGTCCACCGCTTCGGCTGGACGCCAGCGAAAAAATTGATCCAGGGCGGCGAGTTCCAGTTCTTGCAGCCATCCCGCCCACCATAACCCGATGACGACTCCGGCTACACTGGGAGCAGCAATGAACACACCACGCCATTGCCAGAGTTGTTTTCTCAGGCTTGCCCACATAAACTCAATCGATCCACAAATAGTTTACGCTGAGGGGTGTAACCCCTTTTTTTAGTACTTCGCTCTACCCGGTCTCCTACCGATGCAGCGTTTTGCCAGGGCATTGACTATGAATACCACCTTAGCCTACAACTACCAATTTGGCGGATGCCTCCCCGCCGATTCTCCCACTTATGTGTGGCGACAAGCCGATGTTGAACTCTACGACGGGTTAAAGGCTGGGAATTTCTGCTATGTCCTCAACTCCCGACAGATGGGGAAATCTAGCTTACGGGTGCAAACCATGCGCCGCTTACAAAAGGAAGGATTTGCTTGTGCGGCGATTGACTTGACTAAGATTGGCTGCCAAAATTTGACCCCAGAGCAATGGTATGCTGGCTTAGTCCGTCGCTTGGTGATTAGTTTCGATCTCACCCAACAATTTAACTTACGTCGATGGTGGCGCGATCGCGATTTACTCTCGCCCGTACAACGCTTCAGTGAGTTTATTGAACGAATCCTACTACCGACGATTCCCCAACCGATTGTTATTTTTGTCGATGAAATTGATAGTGTTCTCAGTTTAAACTTTCGCGTCGATGACTTTTTAGCCGCGATTCGCGCCTGTTATGATAGTCGCGCCGATTATCCCGCCTACCAACGCCTCACATTTGCCCTATTGGGTGTCGCGACTCCCTCCGAGTTAATGCAAGATAAGAATAGCACCCCGTTTAATATTGGTCGGGCAATTGAATTGACAGGCTTTCAATTACATGAATGTTTACCCTTAGCCCAGGGATTAGCCGCCAAAGTTAACTATTCCCCCGCCATCATCCAAGAAATATTAACCTGGACAGGTGGTAAACCCTTTCTCACTCAAAAGCTGTGTCAGATTGTCCTCCACCAAGCCGAACTCTCTCTTCCCACCAAGATTCCCCAGGATAAATCCCAAATTGGCCCATGGATTGAACAGTTGGTGCGATCGCACATTATTGAAAACTGGGAAGCCAAAGATGAACCGGAACACCTGAAAACCATTCGCGATCGCCTTTGTCGCTGCACCACCCGCGATCGCCTATTGCCTAACCGTTCCAGCACCCGTCAGCTACTAACACTCTACCAGCAAATTCTCGACCAAGGAGAAATCCCTGCCGATAATAGCCCGGAACAACGAGAATTACGCCTATCAGGATTAGTGGTGAAACAGCCAATCGGACAGAAGTACGCCCAGCCTGTTCTGAGAGTCTATAACCGCATCTATAAATCTATTTTTAATCAGGATTGGGTGAGAAGAGTCCTGGATAATCTTCGTCCTTATCACTGTGCCATGACAGCTTGGTTTGCCAGTGGATGTCAGAATGAGTCCTATTTGTTGAACCGAAACCAATTACAAGAAGCCTTGGCTTGGGCAAAGGGGAAACGCTTAACTCCCAAGGAATACCAGTTCCTAAGTACCAGCCGTCAGCAAGCTATCGCCAGTTCTTATCAGGGAAACCGCGACACCCAGAAGCAATTAAATACAACATCTACAGTACAACGAACTCCAAAACCTACCCCTCCAGAATTATCGCCAACGTCTGTTCCTCGTTCTTTAAGTGCCGACGAGCAGATATTATATGATCATTTGCTCTATTGGATACAACGAGAATCTCCCCAGCAACTCATCGAACGCTTTGATCAATTATTTATTAAAGCCAAAAACTACTCTGAACCTGATATTATCGCTGCCTTCCACCGAATTATCCTCGCCAATCCCCGCCATCAAGACTTTACCCATATTCTCAATCGTTGCTGCCATATCCTGATCAACCGTTGGCAAATGCAAGCTAATCAAGATCATGCGATCGCGCAATTGGTGGCATTATTTGAAAAACCCTTCCAACCTAGGGCAATTAGGGCGACATCGGGACTATCAAAGCGATTGCGACAACTCCTGGGAGAATTTACTCAAAGTGAAGACTATCAAACCCTACAACGTTTAGTCAAAGTTGTTGATCACACCGCAACTGTCGATCGCCAAGACTCCAATCCCGCTTTAGGGCAATTGATTTGTCGATACCCCTATTTATACACCCACGCCTTGCTCAGTTCAGATAGTTCCTACGAACACCAGCAAACCATCCGCCACATTCAAACTCAACGTCAGTGGCAATTAGAAATGAATCTCTCTCAATATGTCACTTATTTGATCCGGCGAGTTCGACTCGCATCTAGCCCAACCCCAACCTCAGACATCACCCTGGTTCAACCCGTACCCAATCCTACCCTGTTAAGCGATCGCGAACTCTACTTAGCCCTGAAACAGTTTATGGGCAAAGTTGAAGGGGCGTATACCTACCGAGACTTAGCCCAAAGTTTCCTCAAGCAAAGTAATCTAACGCCCTCCTATCGTGCCTTTAAAGCCGATTTATATGAATACCTAACAGCAGCAATTGAACCGGCTTATGGAAAACATCAATTCAATCACCGTTTGGCTCAACACCTCAAAAACACCTTACCCGATAGCGACTCTAAGAAAATTAACGACTTTTTACTGCTGAGAACCTGTAGCCAGTTGCTTAGCTTCTTAGTCAGCAGCCCTCAGCATCCCAATCACTATCTCTTTGTCGATTTAATTTCTAATATGGGACCGATTCGCACAACCGGATTATTGCTGAAAATCATTCTTCTGTGTAGTAAAGTCAAGCCCGATTTAGAAAAGCGATTTTCGATTTTATTCACTCACTACGAACGTCAAACCATCAATGATATTTTTTGGTTAGTTCAATCTTTAGAAAACCTCAATGTTGCCTTTTTTGTAAATTTTGGCAATATGGATCTGTCGCGGATTCAAAAATAATTGTCATTTGTCATTCGTCATTTGTCCTTTGCCCTTAGAATTATGGTACTCCGTTGGGGCGGGTTTAGTCACATCTGGGTGAAAACCGTCCCGTTAATGGTCAAACCCTCCCCTACATACAGACGCGCCATGGCACGTCTCTACATGACTCCCCCAGCTTCACTGCACCCCCCATACTCCATCTCTAAGTTGCAAGTCAAACTCATAACGAGTATGATTTAGAGGTAAACATTGAGAACAGAGGTGTTACTGGCACGATGGTAGAGGTTCGAGAAATTCCGCTACAGCAAATCCGCCGTCCCCTTCCCCGCGAAAACGACGCCGAAAAGGTACTAGAGTTGATGAAATCCATCCAGGAAGAGGGATTAAGAGAACCTATTGATGTACTCGAAGTTGATGGAGAGTATTACGGATTCTCTGGGTGTCACCGATTTGAGGCACATCAGCGCCTAGGGAAAGAAACGATTAAATGCCGGGTTCGCCGCGCCCCTCGTGCCGTATTGATGCGACATTTAGCCTAAGAAGCGTCATTTTTGTTGGGTGAGGACAGTTCATCCTTTGGGACGATCTGTAACAGATAGCTTATTGTTTAAGATTGACAGTTGGTGTGGGAAAAATAGTTCCAGATGCCTTGGGCAACGGGATAAAGGGTGTAGTCGTTCATTCAAAGAAAGCGTCACACTGGCTAATTCATTTCCGTGAAACTCTGTGAAATAAGGAACTATACCAGCTTTTCTGTTAACGTTATTTTTGGAGCCAATTAGGAGACCACTATGCAAACTGCTGATAAATCTGCCCCTGTCAATATTGGTATTTCAGAACAAGACCGCAAAGAGATTGCTGAAGGACTCTCTCGCCTGCTAGCTGATACCTATACCCTTTACCTAAAGACACATTACTTCCACTGGAACGTAACCGGACCGATGTTCCACTCGCTACATAACATGTTTGAGACCGAGTACACTGAACTAGCTGTAGCGGTGGATGATATTGCCGAACGGATTCGCACCATTGGTTATCCAGCGCCCGGTAGTTATAGCGAATTTACCGAACTCTCTTCCATTCCAGAAAGCCGTGGTGTTCCGGAAGCCACAGAAATGGTACGTTTACTGGTAGAAGCGAATGAAGCCGTGGTGAGAACGGCGCGGGAGGCGTTTCCGGCGGCTGAACGGGCTAATGATGAGTCTACCGTTGACCTGTTAACTGAACGGATGCGGACTCATGAGAAAACCGCTTGGATGCTGCGGAGTATGTTGAAATAATTAGTCTTAAAATGGACTAGAACTCTTATGCAGTCGTCTTTAGACGACTTGAGCTTTGAGCCTTGGGTTTAAACCCAAGGCTGTTGGTGAGACTTTGACTGTGCCTTTTGAGTTTTTAACGCCTCAGTAAACGCCGTCGCCGAGTTCGTAAGTAAACTCGCAGGGGAAACTGATAAAACTCCATTAATAGCCAGATGATCACGGCTAAATGGAATAAAAAGGTTAATCCAGTCCAAACCAATGGTAGCCAAGCCAAGCGGCTACCGGGCGTGGGCGGGAAGGTGTAAGCCGCTACCCCAATTAACGTGGCGGGTAGAATCACAAACACCGCCGCAAAAATCCAAGTCACCCATCCCCATTCAACGCCTTGTAGGTGCGCCCCCACCCAGTTTTTACCAGTCCAACGCCAGGTGAGGGGAGGCTGTCTATCGGTCATTTTCAATAATTGCTGTTCCAAGTCAGCCACGAAAATATGACGACAGGCTTCACAAGCCATCGCATCCATTAATGGCATTCCTTGAATTTGACCCACACGACAGATGGGACAGGGGTAAATCCCTTGATAGTGCAAACGGTTGGCTGAATCGGGTAGGTTGTGCATGTCAACAGCAACGTGCTTCTTCGATCATATTAGCGAGGTTGCCAAAAGAAATCTGCGATCGCGCCATTTTCATCCAAGTCTTCCGGTATACCGAACAGTACCGAACGCTGAATTAAGGGACGATAACTCAAGCGACGGGCAACTCGGCTGGGTATACCATAGCCATACACAATATGACCACTACCCGCAATCACGACGACTTGATAATCTGGATTAGCGGTGATAAAATCGGCAATCCCTTGTGCCATGGTTTCATCCCACAGCACCTGAACACTGAAAAATCGCTCAAAGCCATCACTATTACCATGACCTGCCTGTTGATGCTGATTATAAACCTCCTGAATCATTTGCCGATACTCAGCATTATCGGTACGAATTTCGTCCAGAGGGGGAATCTGCTGGAGTTCATCACTCGTGAGACTTTCTAAGCCATTCCGGGCGGCTTTACGGCTAATTTCTGTGGGGGTATTTAATGCTAAAACAGGCAGTTGATGAGTTTTAGCGAACTGTAATAGGGGGGCATAGTACTCCCAGGGAAAACCCCACCGTTGTTCATATTCCGTTTGCTCAATCAATTGAGTTTCTGTAAGTTGTCCAGCTAAGTATTGATCCAGAATATCCTGATAAGGTCGCTGGAACATTTCCATCGCTAGGACAATTTTTGGATTCTCTTGGTAAAGGGCTTGCAGAATTTCGAGTTGGGCTTTATGGTCATCAGGATTACTATGAATTTCCCCTAGATAAACGACATCAGCTTTAACTAATTCCTGGAGAATCGTTTCTGGAGATGTTTCAAACTGCATCTCAACAGGTTGATTATTCGCCTGTGTCAGCAGATGAGACATTTGAGCCCCAGCCGGGGGGGTACAGAAGCAAACGATACCCAAAGACAAAGCGCAAAGTTGGGTTCTTAGTAAGGGCTTTAGCCTATATTTGCTGAGATTTCCTGACGTCAAAATAACCTACAATTGATTCCACTTGTTTAGCTGTGCCATGCTTGAAATCTTACAATTTTTATAGTCGCACGTCAATCCGGGGACATCTTTAATCTATCATCTAATTCATCATTGTAGGGGCATGGCACACCTTATTTGATGAATTAGAATTGGTTCGTAGTGAGGGCTTCAGCCCTCTCCAGCTAAGCTTTATAGCACTCTTCGTGCTTACTACAAACAAAACCCTATTTTAGCTGTGCCACGACAGTAGGGGCGCATGGCGTGCGCCCATAAAATCGACAAATCTTAATCCACAATTTTAGCTGTGCCACGCCGCCATCGTGCGTTAGGCGCATTGTCAGGTTAACTTGTATTGTCCCACAACATCATTCTGCATGAGTCTCTCAGGTTGAGAGATATATCGCTATGATCATAAATTTATGACATCTATGAAGCGTCGTCAGTTTATCCAATTTGCTACCTCGGCTTTAGCAACCATCGGTTTAAACCAACTGGATTTACAGCGCCACTCCTTACGCTATGGTAAAGTCTTAGCCCAAAGCACTCCCCGCAAACTCGCCCTGTTAGTGGGGATTAACCAGTATCCCACCAATAGCGATCGCTTTACCAGCCTCTCTGGATGCGTCAACGATGTTCGCTTACAGGAACAACTCCTGATTAATCGCTTCGGCTTCCAGCCAGAGGACATCAAGACGGTTACGGATACCGAGGCGACTCGTGATGGCATTTTAACCGCCTTTGAAACCCATTTAATTCAGCAAGCCAAACCCGGAGATGTGGTGGTGTTTCATTTCTCGGGACATGGTTCACAAGTCATTGATCCCAATCCCATTGATCCCAGTTATCCCCTGAATAGTTCCTTTGTTCCTGCGGATGAACATTGGCAAGCTGATAAAGGTATTGTCAATGAAATTACCGGACATACCCTATTTTTACTCATGTTCGCCCTGAAGCAGAAAACCGACAACGTTACCGTGGTGCTGGATAGTTGTCATTCTGGGGGCGGAACCCGGGGAAATGTGAAAATTAGGGCGATTCCTGGGGGGATGGATTTCCGGATGAGTCCCGAAGAAGTCGAGTATCAACAGCAATGGCTGAAACGGCTGAATCTATCCCCTGAGGATTTTATCAAATTGTATCAGCAAGGCGTCGCCACTGGCGCGGTGATTGCCTCAGCCCAACGGGAACAATTTGCGGCGGATTATCCCTTTCCGGGGTTTTATGCGGGAGCGTTTACCTATCTACTCACCCAAACATTATGGCAGAACAACCATGATGTGGAAAGTGCGATCGCGGGAATTGAACGGGATATGCGATTCCTTTCCACCCAACTCCCCCTGGTAGAGGTTCCACCGAATAGTCGCAATCAACGAGAACCAATTTATTTTACAGAACCCAAAACCCTCCCCGCCGAAGGTGTGGTGACAAGAGTTGAAAATAATCGGGTACAAGTTTGGTTAGGGGGAATTTCCCAAGAGAGTTTAGAGGCGATTTCTGAGGGGTCTATTTTTACTCCCCCATTCCGCAGTCGTGGCGAAACGCCCAAAGTTGAATTAATCTCGCGCAACGGGTTAATCGCTGAAGCCAAAGCCGAAGGAAACGTCCAACCGGGAGAATTATTACAGGAATTTGCCCGCACAATTCCCAGTGATTGGAAACTCCATATTGGGCTTGATCCGTCCTTAAGTCAGGAAACAGAAACGGCAAAAACTGAACTGGAATCACTAAAACGGATTCAACCGATTCTTCCCCAACCGGGAGAGTTTCCCTATCCGGTGGATGTGCATTATATTCTCAGTCGGATGACGGATGAGTATCAGCAGCAATTGTTATCAGACACACCAGATAAAATGCCACCTGTGGATAGTTTAGGTTTATTTTCTCCCGCCTTAGAAGTGATTCCCGATTCCTTTGGTATACCGGGAGAAACGGTGACTCAAGGAATTGAACGGTTACAGGGTAAACTGAAATCCCTGCTAGCGGCGCGAATTATGCGAATGACGCTGAATGCTGAATCCTCGCGGCTAAATTTAGAGGTAACAATGGGTTTAGAAAATCGTCCCGAAATTGTTGCCCAAGCCTTTACACCACGGGGGTGTCGTCAAGATGACAGTAAATGTCCACCGTTAGGGAGTCGAGGGGAATCTGGGCAACTTCTGAGTCATCAATTATCTGTGGGAGATGCGTTTCAGTTTCGAGTGACGAATCGGGAAGAGAAGGATTTACATTTGGGAATTATGTTGGTTGATCCAACTGCTGGAATTACGGTTTTATTTCCTAATGAATTTCAGGAAAACGCACGGCAAGATCCGGATAATGCCACCCGGATTAAGCCCAATCAAACGCTGTTAATTCCCAATCCCAACATAGATGAATTTGTCTTGGTAGCTGAACCCGCATTTCTCACAAACTAATTCTATAAGTCAATTTGCCGCTTAAAAATTGAGCTTTTTAAAGAAAAATAGAAAAA
>NZ_JBKHUP010000148.1:0-15062 GCF_046565525.1 Coleofasciculus sp.
GAGCTAACTGAGGTCAAATCGCTGTCTACCAAGGCTTTTAGAGTTTGCGATCGCTCTTTGTGTGAGAAATGCGGGTTAAACCAAGCGACGCCAATATCTAACTTATCAACCAAAACCAGGAATACAAAAATTGAAACTAAGACAGCCATCCAAATAACTATAATGGCTTTATCTTGAACAACAAAGCTAATGATACTTGTACAAATCAAAGCCGCCAGGAATAGGTATTGTCCAATCTTGATCCAGGGAATCGGTAACCGGGATAAGGGTGAACCATTTTCGCCTGCCTGAGACAGGTCAGATGGATTAGTATTGTCGAGAGTTGTCATAATTTTGGAGTTGAATCTCGTACATAGTTTTATGTATATATTATTTCACGCCGGGATCAACGCAGTCAACCCCAAAAAACACTGTAGAGGCACCATCCTTGCGCCCATCAAACCTGCTTGCTGCCAAAGTTGAAACAGCCGATCAAAATCTTTCAACTCATCGTTGATAGTAGGACTTGAAGAACTCGGTTCACAATTAATTCTGGAATCTTTTGTCAAGATGTAAAATATAGTTTAAACTTAATCCAATCCGCGATGGGTCAACTCAGCTGCAAATACGACTCGGTTTCCTTCTAAGATGGCGAGTCCAGTTACTTGGGAACCGGGGTCAATTTTCAATCGATGTTCTTTCACAACAGGATTTTTCACCTCCTCTCCCGTACTTGTGGTGGAAAAGCCTATATTAGTGATAGCTTCCCTAAAAACATTGTTTTGAAAGTCTTGCCCCACAAAGTTTCCAAGAATAATCAGGTTTGCTTATCACCCTAGGTACGGGAGAGCCACAATCAGTCGCTGATCGAAACGTTGCAGGCTCGGACTAACCTTTAACCACACAACATCCGTAGTATTTGGCATAAACATCACCTATCTCCTTTTTTTCCCCCCATCTCCCTCAATGGCTGAGAAGCTGAGAAATATTTACGAAATGAAATATTTCTTAATTATTTTGTGCGAATACTTAACGAAGTTAAAATCTCCCAGCTTGTAAAAACTAATACAGCTTATTCTGTTATTCTTTGGATTATTTTAAGGGAGGGAGTCACCCAAGTTTTAAAGAAATTAAAAAAAAGTTAGACTACCTAAATTGCTAAATTTTTGTTAGATAATAGAAGAGTATCCGGAAGCAAACGGGAAGGTTAAAAAACCGTTAACAAATCCCGGAGACGACCGTCAGCCATGGAGTGTGGGGGTTGAATGCCGACTTCTATACCTCAGAAAAAAACAACATTGATGTTGTTAAAAGAAGGACTCAATTGGATAATTTATGCCAATTCGATTTCAAAGAAAATTGCCGTTTTGTAGTGGAACAGACGAAATTAATAGGGAATTTGCAATAGACAAGGAATTAAGTTGAAGTTTAGCGCTCCAAAAAAGATTACCTAGAAACCATAAAGGTTTGTAACTATGACTAAACGAACGATTGCAACTCTAGACGGAAACGAAGCGGTGGCTCGCGTTGCCTACCCACTCAATGAAGTGATCGCCATTTATCCGATCACCCCCGCTTCACCCATGGGAGAATGGGCAGATGCTTGGTCGTCAGAAGGTCGCAAGAACATCTGGGGTACCGTTCCCTCAATCATTGAAATGCAGAGTGAAGCAGGGGCGGCAGGTACAGTCCATGGCGCGTTGCAGGCAGGGTCATTGACCAGCACATTCACAGCCTCTCAGGGCTTGCTGTTAATGCTGCCCAACCTCTACAAGATAGCTGGGGAAATGACCTCAGCCGTGATTCATGTCGCCGCGCGATCGCTAGCCGCCCAAGCCCTGTCCATTTTTGGGGATCACCAAGACGTGATGGCGTGCCGTGCCACAGGCTTTGGTCTTCTGGCATCAGGCTCAGTCCAAGAGGCACATGATCTGGCCTTAATTACCCACGCCGCCACCCTAGAATCCCGCATTCCCTTTATCCATTTCTTTGACGGCTTCCGCACCTCCCACGAAGTTCAGAAAATCGAACTACTAGCGGACGATGATCTGCGGGAAATGATCAATGATGAACGGGTGATGGAACACCGGGCGCGGGGTCTAACCCCCGATCGCCCCGTTCTGCGAGGCACCGCCCAAAACCCAGATGTCTATTTCCAAGCACGGGAAACCGTTAATTCCTACTACGATGCCTGCCCGGAAATTGTCCAGAAAACTATGGACAAATTTGCCGAACTCACCGGACGCCAATATGAACTGTTCCAATATTACGGTGCCCCCGATGCCGAACGAGTGATTATCCTCATGGGTTCTGGCGCAGAAACCGTCCATGACACCGTAGATTACCTGAACAAACAGGGTGAAAAAGTAGGACTGATCAAAGTGCGGCTGTATCGTCCCTTTGATATGAAGCGCTTAGTCGCCGCACTACCAACTACGACTAAGAATATCGCCGTCCTAGACCGCACCAAAGAACCGGGCGCTGGTGGCGAACCCCTGTATCTAGATGTCGTTACAGCCCTTCAGGAAGCCTGGGAAGCTGAGAGTCCGAAACCCAGGGTTGTGGGTGGACGCTATGGCTTATCCTCCAAAGAATTTAGCCCCGCGATGGTGAAGGCTATCTTGGAGAACCTAGCCGCTGACCAACCGAAGAACCACTTTACCATTGGCATTAACGATGACGTAACCCACACCAGCCTCTCCTATGATCCCAGCTTCTCCACTGAACCCGAAAGCGTGGTGCGCTGTGTGTTCTATGGCTTAGGGTCAGACGGTACCGTGGGCGCAAACAAGAACTCGATCAAGATTATTGGTGAAGAAACCGACAACTACGCCCAAGGCTACTTCGTTTACGACTCCAAGAAATCCGGCGCCGTCACCGTTTCTCACCTACGCTTTGGTCCAGAACCGATTCGTTCAACCTACCAGATTAGCCAAGCCAACTTCGTCGCCTGTCACCAATGGCTATTCCTGGAAAAACTCAACGTCCTGAGTATCGCCGCCCCAGGTGCTACCTTCCTGCTGAATAGTCCCTTTAGTGCGGATGAAGTCTGGGGTCTACTGCCCCGCCCGGTGCAAGAGGAAATTGTCAACAAGAAGTTGAAGTTCTATGTCATTGATGCCAATGAGGTATCGGTTAACAGTGGCATGGGACGGCGGATTAACACCGTGATGCAAGTCTGCTTCTTTGAACTGGCGAATATCTTACCCAAAGAAGAAGCGATCGCCAAAATTAAGCAGTACATTGAAAAGACTTACGGCAAGAAGGGTGCAGAAGTTGTCCGCATGAATATTGAGGCAGTGGACAACACCTTGGCGCATCTGTATGAAGTGCAAGTGCCAGACACCTTTGACAGTACTGTGGACATGCGTCCCCCAGTTCCCGACACCGCCCCAGCCTTTGTCCGGGATGTGTTAGGTCAGATGATGGCGCGGGGTGGGGATAATCTGCCAGTGAGTGCCTTGCCCGTAGATGGCACATTCCCCACTGGCACGACGAAATGGGAAAAACGGAATATAACCCTAGAAGTTCCCGTGTGGGACCCCGATGTCTGCGTCCAGTGTGGTAAGTGTGTCATGGTTTGCCCCCATGCGGTAATCCGAGGCAAATCTTATGATCCGCAGGTGTTAGAAAACGCCCCCGCTTCCCTTAAGTCCACGGATACACGGGATAAAGAGTATGCGGGACAGAAATTCACCATTCAGGTGGCGGTCGAAGACTGCACGGGTTGCGGAATTTGTGTGGATGTTTGTCCGGCGAAGAACAAGTCTCAGCCCAAGCTGAAGGCGATTAACATGGAATCCCAGTTACCCCTGCGGGAACAGGAACAGGCAAATTGGGACTTCTTCTTAGATATTCCCAATCCCGATCGCCGTTCTTTAAATTTAGACCGCATCCGCCAGCAGCAATGGCAAGAACCCCTATTTGAGTTCTCCGGTGCTTGTGCGGGTTGTGGGGAAACTCCCTATCTGAAACTAGCGACCCAGTTATTTGGCGATCGCATGTTGGTGGCAAATGCCACAGGCTGTTCCTCGATTTACGGTGGAAACCTACCCACCACACCTTGGTCACAAAACGCTGAAGGGCGCGGACCTGCTTGGTCGAATAGCTTATTTGAAGATAACGCCGAATTTGGTATCGGCTTCCGCGTTTCCGTTGACAAACACACCCAATTTGCCGCTGAGTTAGTGCAACGTTTAGCGGGTGAGATTGGCGATAACTTAGTTAGTGGCATTCTCAACGCGGAACAGAAATCTGAAGCCGATATTTGGGAACAACGGGAACGGGTGGCTCAACTCAAGCAGAAACTGCAACAGATGAACTCTCCTGAAGCCAAGCAGTTGTTGAGTTTAGCCGATTACTTGGTCAAGAAGAGTGTCTGGATTATTGGCGGTGACGGCTGGGCGTATGATATTGGTTACGGTGGTTTAGACCATGTGATTGCTAGTGGTCGCAATGTGAATATCCTGGTTTTGGATACTGAGGTTTATTCCAATACCGGGGGTCAGGCGTCCAAAGCTACCCCACGGGGGGCGGTGGCGAAATTTGCCGCAGGTGGTAAACCGTCAGCTAAGAAAGACCTAGGCTTAATTGCCATGACCTACGGGAATGTCTATGTTGCTAGTGTGGCAATGGGGGCGCGGGATGAACATACTCTCAAGGCGTTCCTGGAAGCTGAGGCGTATGATGGTCCATCCCTAATCTTGGCGTATTCCCACTGTATTGCTCATGGGATTAATATGACCACGGCGATGTCTCATCAAAAGGCGTTGGTTGAGTCTGGGCGCTGGATGCTGTATCGGTTTAATCCGGATTTAGTTAAAGACGGCAAGAATCCCCTGCAACTGGATATGCGGAGCCCGAAATTCCCCGTGGAAAAATCCATGTATGAAGAAAACCGCTTCAAGATGCTGACCAAGAGTAAGCCAGAAGATGCCAAACGTCTCCTGGAAGAAGCGCAACAGGATGTGCAGATCCGGTGGCAGATGTACCAATATCTGGCAGCCCGTCAGTTGGACACCCACAACGGTGATGGAAATGGTCAGACAACCCAAACTGGTGAGGAGGTTAAGGAACCAGCGAGTACCTAAATAACATTGTAGAGATGCGCCATGGCGCGTCTCTACACCCCTCCACAGGATTACCCATAAATAATGTAAGAGGTTTAAACGGATGGATCTGACAACAACATACCTAGGGTTAGAATTGCCATCGCCACTCGTCGTTGGTGCGGCGGCGCCCCTGACGGAAGATATTGACAACATCAAGCGTATGGAGGATGCAGGGGCGGCGGCTGTGGTGCTGCATTCCTTATTTGAAGAACAACTGCGCCAAGAAAAGTTGGAGTTACACCATCATTTGGAGTATGGTACAGAAAGTTTTGCCGAAGCCCTGACCTATTTCCCCGAAGCGGAGGTGTTTCATGTGGGGTCAGAGCAATATTTAGAGCATATCCGTAAGGCAAAAGAGACGGTGAATATGCCGATCATCGCCAGTCTCAATGGTTCCACGGTGGGCGGCTGGACGCGCTACGCTAAGGAAATTGAGCAGGCGGGGGCGAATGCGCTGGAGTTGAATATCTACAGCATCCCCACGGATATGGATCAGACGGGGGCACAAGTGGAGCAGAATTATCTTGATATTCTGCAAGCGGTGAAATCTGAGGTGAATATTCCGGTGGCGATTAAACTCAGTCCTTTCTTCAGCAATATGGCAAATATGGCGAAGCGGTTGACTGAGGCGGGTGCGGATGGTTTAGTCTTTTTCAATCGATTTTACCAGCCGGATATTGATATTGAGGAGTTGGAAGTTTCACCCAATATATTGCTGAGTACACCGCAAGCGATGCGCTTACCCATGCGCTGGATTGCGATTTTGTATGGTCGTCTGTCGGTAGACTTTGCGGCTACGAGTGGGGTACATAAAGGGCAGGATGTAATCAAAATGATGATGGCAGGGGCGAAAGTGACGGAAATCGTTAGTGTGCTGCTGCGTCATGGGATTGGCAATCTGCAAGACATTGAGCAAGAGGTACGCCATTGGATGGAGGAGCATGAATATGAGTCCATCAAGCAGATGCAGGGTAGCATGAGTCAGATTAACTGTCCTGATGAAAGTGCCTTTGAACGGGCGCAGTACATGAAGGCGATTCAGACGTACAAGCCTCAATTGGTGGGGTTTGCCCCGTAGGATAAATGGCAATTCATTAATTAGATCCCCGACTTCTTGAAGAAGTTGGGGATTATCGTGGTTGGTTGTAGGGGCGAGTCGCTGAGCAAAGGTGGCGGTGTCACAATTAACTTATCTCGACTCGCCCCGGTCTAAATGCGGTGTCATATAATTTCCAATACCCAATGCAGGGCGACCCGATAAAATTAATAGGTGAGTTTTCTTAATTGAATGCAGCGGGTCGCCCCTACAGTTCTATGCCCTACGAACCTCAAAGAAATCACCGCCATTCTATTCGCCTAAAAGGATACGACTACAGGCAACCTGGTGCTTATTTTGTCACGCTTTGTATCCGTAATCGAGATTGTCTGCTGGGGGAAATTATCCAAGGCAATATGTATCTATCCCCATTGGGTCGCATTGTGAAAAACGAATGGTATCGAACGGCTGTTGTGCGCCCGAATGTGGAACTTGATGCTTTTGTGATTATGCCGAACCACTTACACGGTATTATTGTCCTTACAGATACCCACCGTACCTCATTGAGGACAGAGTTATCGGTTTATTCTCTGGATTGGGTTCAGCCGATTGTCTCGACTGGAAGCACTAGGGAGAAACGACAGATTAAAGGTGTGGTTTCGGGTTCTCTAGGTGCAATTATTGGGCAATTCAAATCCCTATCTGCCAAACGGATTAACCGGATTCGTCAAACCCCCCACGTTCCTCTCTGGCAACGCGATTTCTATGATCACATCATTCACCGGGAGACATCCCTTCATGCCATCCGCAAATACATTGTAGAAAATCCTCTACGGTGGATAGACGACCCAGAAAATCCCGAATATCCTGTATCCAATCAAGACCCTCTAACCGATTTTCCGTTTTAACTGGCAATTATCCCTGATAGAGATTGTCAGGATTATTAAGATTATTAAGATTATTGAGATTATCACATTTGTAGGGGTTTGTAGGGGTTTGTAGGGGCGAGTCGCTGAGTCAAGGTGGCGGAACCGCAATTAACCTATCCCGACTCGCCCCGGTCTAAATGCGGTGTCATATAATTTCCAATACCCAATGCAGGGCGACCCGATAAAATTGATAGGTGGGTTTTCTTAATTTAATGCAGCGGGTCGCCCCTACAATTGGTGATATCCTTACAAATGAAAAATTACAAATGACAAAAAATCACAACTCAATGGTGTAATAATCCAACGACGATTTTCCCGCCCCCTGACGCCAAATACTATCGGATTCCCACGGCGCATCTTTTCCGCGACGGCAACGGGTGCGAACAGTTAGTTTATCCTTTTCAAAGATCAGCAAATTGTATTGCCAAGGCGTAGCCGTTACCAGTTCTTTTGTCGGTGCGCCAAAGGTTCCGGCACAAATGCGGTCTAATTTGCGCCCATCTCGACTCATATCGTAACGGAACAGACTGGTTTCGGCTTTGTGGATATGTCCGTGCAGGAAGAAGCGAAACCCGGAAACGGCGAGGAGTCCGATGAAGTCTTGGTCGATAATTCTATCTTGATAGGGACTATCGAGGGGGTGATGCCAAACGGCGATTTTTAAGCAGTTATCGTAATCGGGATTAGTATCAATTTCATCCAGGGCGTTGCTGAGGGCATTTTCATGAATGCTGGCGCGGGATTTGAAATGATGGTCGAGTTGCCATGCTGAGTTTAGCCCTAAAATGAGGAGGTTTTGTTCGGGGAGATAGTCGAGGGTGTATTGTTGGTCATAGTCTAAGGGATAGGGTTTTCGTTTGATGTCTTTGTAGAACTGGCGGAAGTTTTCAACGCGTTTTTTGTAGGCGGTTTCGTCACGAACTCGGATGACTTCATCGGTGACTTTAATATAATGACCATCAATTAGTTTACCGTTGTATTTAGGGCGGTCAACAAGTAGGTAGGCTTCTTGTGCTAAGTTCCAGTTGAGGTCATGGTTACCGGGAACAATGGTAATTTGTTCTGGGTTTAGGGAGAAGGTTTGACAGAGGGTGTTGAGAAATTGGGCGGCAGCTTCGTATTCTTCTGGGGTAGAATAGTTAGCAATATCGCCGGAGAGGATCAGGGCGTCAAGCTGAGAAATATTGAGTTCATGACGTAAATCAAGTCTGAGTTGTGTAGACCACAAGGTTGCTTGGTCGAGGGTGGTAAAGTGGAGGTCGCTAAGGTGGAGAATATGCATGAGAGATATTGGGAAGAGATGGGTAAGTTTAGAATCTGAGGATATCGATGTAGTTGGAGGTTGAGTTAGGGTGTAATTATAGAATTTGCAGCGCTGTTGAATAGCAGAGATTATATTGAGTATAGCCGGATCTGTATCTGTTTTTAGAAGTGCCGAAAACTCAGGCAAGAATTCAGGGATATCTATTTTTTCTAACGCTGATTGTGCACGCCCATGCTGCACCAAGACGAACCGATTTCTCTCCCTGATTAAGAACTTGAATTAAAGGTTGAACTGCCTGTGCTTCATCTTCAACCAATCCCAGCATTAACGCTAGAGGTTCTGTCCATTTCAAATAATTGAGATACTGCCGTTGTAATTCCTCATCACTAAGATTCGGTAACTGCTTCAGTAAATACTCTGCCGTATAATACTCCTGAATCAGTTGATGGCGAAACTCTATCTGATTATTTGCCCTCAGTTGAATAGGGAGACGGGAGAACTTGCTTTTCCGGTAATCTGGGGGAATGGGTGCGTTTTGAATGAACCCGAGAATGTCCTTATCTACCAGCCTAACAGGGTTTTGAGGCTTCCCATGAAGAGTCAGTGAAGAGTCAGGAGGAGAGGGTGAGTAGGATGGGTTGTAGGGTTTGCGATCGCACCATCTCCTAATTTATCCTAACTAAGTTAAAAGGAATGTCTCTGAATTAAAAGTTTGTCCTCAGCACTTGAACGTTGAGTCACTAAAGTGACGACTACGAACCTAGGTTAAATTAGTGTCTTATGCTCTACAATTTACCCATTTAACTATGTCCAACCCTTCCCAGAATGACCCACACGCCCTGCTTCCCCTGCCTCCCCTGCCTCCCCGGCTTTTCCTATCTACTATGTTTGAGCGCAACTCGGTATAAAGGGGGACTGAAGGGGGCAAAATCAGGGATAATTAACATGAGATTATGACAGGCTGGAATCTCCCTAAGAGCATTCCCTTCCCAGAGTCTGGAAGGCGAAAAAAAGTAGATACACCCTGCCTTATTCAAGACCCTATATTTTATGCAGATGACCCTCTCAACCCTTGACGAAATAACTGCTCATTTTGTGTCATTGGGGAGAAGTTTTTCAAGTGGATGTAACGAAGGGCAAAAGATACCGTTTTGAGGCGTTTCTACTATGGGAGGCAGAGCCTCCAGAATAGCATTCCCTTCTCAGACCTGGGAACGAGAGGAAAACGAGAGGAAACGAGAGGAGAGGAGGCAGAGCCTGGGAGATGGCTGGGGGTGAGGATTTCTACCTCGCCAACGTCTTCACTGTCAACACCTGCGGCGGCGTGGAATCCGGTGGATAAATAAACTCGACCTTTACATTTCGCTGTTCCCCTGGCGCTAAATTTAACGTAACTAAGGGGTTAGACGGTTGTCCCCGACGCTGAACTAAATGGACATACCGTGTCTGACTTTCCCCTTGGTTATCTTCATAAGTGACCCGAACAGTTCCCCGAAAAAATACCCGATCAACTTGTGGATTCAAAAACAGTAACTTATCTGTACCTGCCTCATCTTTTAACGGCGTTTGCATCGATACAGTTACCGTTTGAGCTTGACTTGTTGTATTTTTCAGGGGTAACGTCAGATTATATTCCACGCCATAATTACTATGAGCATAATACGCCGTATCCGGATAACGAGCTAACATCGGCGCACTTTGAATTTGACCCGTATTCAACGTAATTAAATGGAGCGTTCCTAAAACATAGGAAAATGCCTCACCGGGTTGGGGAATTCTCAGACTATCTGATTCTAATGTATCCGTAATCTCTGCTAACCATTGCGTCCCTTGGGAAACCCCGGCAACCCGTCCAAATACTGTGGGTTCTCTAGGCGGGTCAAGAGGTGTTGGCGTCAGATTCCGGGGTTCGGCTAATTCTCCTTCAACTAATAAACTTTGCCATTCAGCTAATGTTGGGGCGCGGTATGTACCATTCGAGTTTTGCGGCGCTTTCATGGCTAAATTGGCAACATAAACTGAACCATTACTCTGCAATCGCATCATCGTGGAACGTCCATTCGACGCCGGTGCCCGTTGGATAGGAATCGGCTGATTCATCAAGAGTTGAGTTTGCCCTGCTTCCAATATCATTTGTGCCGGAAAGCTTTCCTGACGAATCCCCCGCAGTACATCAGTCATCGTGCGACTACCGGGTCCCGAATAAATCTTGCCATTGGGATTATCCACCATATCCGGTAAGTCAATAAACGGCGCATCGGGAGTACTCAAATAACTTGCCCCTTGCAAAACCTCAACTGTCACCGGTTTATCGGTGGGATTGTGCAGCAGTAATCCCTGATAAAGGGGGCGAGTTTCTGCCTGAGTTTCTGCCCTAGCGATATGATGGGTAAAAATATCGAAACGTCCTTGAAAGGGAAAATTAAGATGGGCGGAAGGAATACGTTTTCCGGTTGGGGAAAATGTGGATAATAAAATCCCTTCACTTCTAACTAATTCAGGATAATTACTATTAAATGTGGGAACAGAATTCAGTCCTCCGGGTAATGTCCGCACCTGTTGGGGATGAATTTCCACCCCAGCAATATACTGAGGCGGAACCGCATAAATATTTAACCCCCGACACAATAGCGCCGCTACTTCGCCCCGTGTCGCCCGTTCATTGGGACGAAGCCGTTGCACCGTGGGATAATTAACCACCAGAGTATTCACCGCCGCCGCCGCGATCGCATTCCTGGCGTATCCTGGAATACCAGAGGCATCTTGGAAGTATTGTGGCAATATTCCCGATGGATTACTGGGAATGCTGTAATTCTTCGCCCCCGCCAAAACCCCAATCGCCTGCACACGAGGAATCGGTTGACTGGGTTGAAAAATCCGCCCCGGATAACCCGAGAAAAATTCCCGTTGATAAGCGTCTTGAATTGCCCGATATGCCCAGTGACTCTGTGGCACATCTGTAAAGGCGATACCACTGCGTTTCACCTCGGCGTCGGGGAATGCATTCAACATCAGCACCGCAAATTCTGCCCTTGTAATCGAACCATTGGGGCGAAACGTGCCATCCGGGTAACCTGTAACTAGGTTTCGAGATGCCATCTGGTTAATACAATCCTTTGCCCAATGGGTTTGGATATCGGGGAATGCGATAGCATCGGCACTAACCCCAAGAAAAAATTTTTTCGGCATGGGCTTGACAAATCCATAGATCTTCGTAACAATGGTATTCGGCTCGTAAATTGGGACTGTAGTTCAATTGGTTAGAGCACCGCCCTGTCACGGCGGAAGTTGCGGGTTCGAGCCCCGTCAGTCCCGTAAAATGCTTAAATATTGTAGGTCTAGTTGGGACAGAATGCAATGCCTACTCGCTCAGCCGTTACGGGGTGAGTTCTATTCGCACTGAATTCAATGGCATTATCGCTCGTCTCAACCCCTCTACTGGCAACATCAAGATTTCTAGCTGAATTACGATGTTTCAATAAAATAATTTTCCATAAATTATAGGATACTAAAGGTGTCATGTTGCAATTCACGGGTTATGACTCAAGCACTTACCCAATTTTCCATGAATGTCTTCAACGGTATTTCCCGGCTGCATTACCTATGGAAGATTACATGAAAAAAACTTTCCATTGTTTAAAAGCCCTGGGTTTTGAAGATGAAAATACAATGGGAATGGCAGCACTCTGTCGGGACGAAATTACTGATCCGTTACTTAATGAAGTAGTTAAATACTGGGGAAAAACCTTTAATTGTTGTAGTCTGGCTGGGTTCGTGATGATGGGAAAAACGGGTTTAGCCGCCGCAACAGACCACGTTCCGATTCTCGATGGAATACGCCGCTTTACGTTTTTAGCCATGCCTCATATTGCGATTTCTAGAGACGGAGAAATTGGCAAGGTTTATCGAGAAGGCATCCACAAAGCGTCTCATGCCTGTGGTGCATTAGAAGCGATTGTCAACGAGTTAGAATCAGGACGTCTTAACCTAAAAATGGATATCGAGGATCTGGAACAATCTATTATCCGACAAAAAATACTGTCCACTATAAATTATGGAGACAAACCGAATTTAGTTGACATGACTAAGTTGGCTTGTCAGATTATTTCTGATGATGTAGAAAACCTCTTGCATCCCTTAGATTATTCTATATTTAAGTATGCGGTGATGACGGGTATTCAAATTCATGGTCCTATGGATACGAACTGGATCTATCCTCATGATTTTTATGTGGTGGGTGCAGATTTACCAGGAGGCAAAAAGGTTATTGAAGTGGTTTAAAAAAGAAATTCGGGGATGGGTGAGGGAGTGAGCGCCGCTCTACGCTACAATAAATAGCTGGAAAGTACTTAGCCAACCCTACCACCAGAGATTGATCTTGTGACTGTTAGAGTCCGCATTGCACCGTCTCCCACCGGAAACTTCCACATCGGTACCGCCAGAACCGCTGTATTTAACTGGCTATTCGCCCGACACCACGGCGGTCAGTTTATTCTACGCATCGAAGATACCGACCAAACGCGATCGCGTCCCGAATATACCCAGAATATCTTAGAGGGTCTCACCTGGTTAGGACTCAATTGGGATGAAGGACCGATTTTTCAATCGAAACGGTTTGACCTTTATCACCACACCATTCAAACCCTTTTAGATAAAGGGTTTGCCTATTACTGTTACACCTCAGAAGCGGAACTTAAGGCACTCCGGGATGCCCAAAAAGCCCGCAAAGAAGCCCCTCGCTATGATAACCGTCACCGCAATCTCACCCTAGAACAACGCGCCGCTTTTGAAGCGGAGGGACGAGAGCCGGTGATTCGGTTTAAGATTGACGATAGTCGCGAGATTGTCTGGAATGATATGGTGCGCGGTCAACTCACCTGGAAAGGGAGTGATCTGGGTGGGGATATGGTGATTGCCCGGGCGGCTTCTCAAGGTGAAATTGGTCAGCCTCTCTATAATTTAGCGGTAGTGGTTGATGACATTGATATGAAAATAACTCATATCATCCGAGGAGAAGACCACATTGCTAATACTGCCAAACAGATTTTGCTTTATGAAGCCCTCGGCGCAACAGTACCCGAATTTGCTCACACGCCTTTAATTCTAAATCCCCAGGGGCAAAAACTTTCTAAACGGGATGGCGTGACCTCTATTTCTGAGTTTCAGACTATGGGTTTTGTCCCAGAAGCGATGGCAAATTATATGACGCTTCTGGGTTGGTCTCCACCCGACTCGACACAGGAAATCTTTACCCTAGAAGAAGCTGCTCAACAGTTTAGTTTTGATCGGGTGAATAAGGCGGGGGCAAAGTTTGACTGGGATAAACTGGATTGGCTCAATAGTCAATATCTGCACAAAAAACCACCATCGGAATTAGTTGATTTACTAATTCCCTACTGGCAAGAAGCGGGGTATAACATTGATCCGGAAAATAATCGCCCTTGGTTAGAGCGATTAGCTGCCGTTATTGGTCCGAGTCTGACGCGCTTACCGGATGCGGTGGAGATGACGCGGATGTTATTTACTGACTCGATTGAGTTGACTTCAGAGGCGATTGAGCAAGTTAAAAAAGAAGGGGTAACAGATGTATTAAACACG
The DNA here is from genome assembly GCF_046565525.1 of Coleofasciculus sp. Taxonomy (NCBI): domain Bacteria; kingdom Bacillati; phylum Cyanobacteriota; class Cyanophyceae; order Coleofasciculales; family Coleofasciculaceae; genus Coleofasciculus; species Coleofasciculus sp. The sequence continues at coordinate 13,918 of NZ_JBKHUP010000148.1, forward strand.
GTTTTGGAAGCCTTAGAAAATACCCCAGAATTTAGTGCAGAAACCGCAGGGGAAATCATCAAACAGGTGACTAAACAGCAAAAGGTAAAGAAAGGTTTAGTCATGCGCTCCCTGCGTGCTGCACTCACGGGTGATGTGCATGGTCCTGATTTAATTGAGTCTTGGGTATTGCTGCATCAAAAAGGACAAGATAAACCCCGTTTGCAGCAAGCTTTGAGTCAAGCCTAGAACGAAAGTTCTGGCTCAAAGTTAACTTAAGCTACAGCCCCCTCACCCCGATCCCAACTCCCATCCCCCTTGGGAGTTCCCCCTTCCGTCGCCCTTTTTAAGAGGGAGAGCAGAGGATGCGAGTAAACTCGTCTCTAAAACAACAAAGAGATGACTATGTTAAACAAAACCGCCCAATTCATTATTATCACAACCACATTAGGTGTAATTTTAACCACCACAAAACCAGCTAAGGCGGCGACGTTCACCGCTTTGAATGAAGGGACTGTCGCCAATACGTTTACTGAATGTATCAACGATGGTATTGCCCTTCAAGTTGGCAAAAATCCTATCAATGATCAGGGATGGCAATATGCAGTTGATTCGTTCAATGATGGCGTGGATGGATTTCAAGTCGGTGGAGCTGGTAATGGCTATGAGATCTATAGTCTAGCGCTTAAGGAAACTAAGGATAGCATTGTGGTAGTGATTAATGGCAATATCCCATTAACAGGTATTGATGGAACCCGTGCTGATGATGCCAATATTGGTTGGGGTGATTTGTTCTTCAATTTTACTGACAAAGACTTCACCACGGCGAATAATCAAGGGGATTTATTCGGAGTACGTTTTGCCGAAAGCAATGATTCTTTAGTCCCTAATCTTGGTCTTTATAGCAATGTTACCGCTATCAGTACCACAGATATTAATAGTGGATTTGATAGCCTGGAAGATTACAACATACGAGTGAATGACGCTTGTCAAGGTGCGGGTTGTGGTCCGAGTCTGGGTGATTTAGCCGCCGATACGTCTTATTTTGACCAATCTCAAAGTTTAAATACGATGGGTTCAGGTGAATTTCTCACAGATAAAGGACGGGAGAACGGAAGCCCCCGTACTTTAGTCGGGGGATGAAGTTCGACGCGGCGAATTTATTC
>NZ_JBKHUP010000149.1:0-14394 GCF_046565525.1 Coleofasciculus sp.
TATCGCGGCAATAATGCCACCGTTTCGCAATGCGTCCCAGCTTTTTGCCCAGAAGTAGTTGTGCAGGTTGCTGACAACTGGGTTGTATTTGGGGTCAAAGGGGGCGGTAGTTCCGAAGGGAAAGTTGGAGATAATTAGGTCAAAGCTGTTGGCAGGGAGTTCGACGTGTTGAAAGCCGATTTTGGTGCTGGTGCTACTGCCGTATACTATAGCATCGGGGTGGAGGTGGCGAGCGATCGCGCTGGCAATGGGGTCGATTTCAATGAGGACCCACTCAGATTGGTGGCGATAGTCTGAGGGTTGAAATCCTGGGAATGAACCAATGTTACTGGCGGGTTCCAGGATACGTCCTGATTTGAAGCCCAGGTTTTCTAGAACACTCCAGATGGCTTCTATAATGTTTTGAGGCGTTTGGAAGGCGTTGTCGGTATTGAGGTCATTATCGGGTAGCAGTTCCAGGGTATCCCGGTTGATAGCACTAGCGACGGTTCCCCATCCGACGAAGGCGGCGAGTTGGTGGCGTTCGTCTTCGGTGGGTTTTTGGTTTTCTCGTTGGAGTTGTTGGAGGAGTTTGATGGCGCGGATGTTCTTTTGGAGTTTGGTTTTTATGCCTTTGGTTTGGGGAAGGTTGTGCAAGTTGTAGGGCGAGTTCATTGTCTTGAGTAGAACGTTTCGCCCTTTTTTGAGCAGTCGCGTTTGGCAGCCCCACACTATTCGTAAATTTTTCCTTGAGAATTTGTACGCGATTAGGAATATTGGTTTGGCGGTCAGATGCCGAAAAGTAGCCCGTGACGGTGAGGATGCCTTGCGTCTCGTCGTAGACAAAATCGTTAGGGTGGGATTCGATGAAAATTAACGCTTCAGCCGAGGGTTGCGAGTGGAACCTAGACGATACACTTGGAGGCGAAGGCTTTGCGGACTTGCTTCTCTTGTGCCTCACTCAGGTAATATTGTTTGAGGGTTTCGCTGTCGCTGTTACTGGGGGAATAGACGATGCGGAAATATATAGGGGTGGCGAGCTTGAACACAAGCGTGCCATGATTACTGCTGAGATTAGCTCTTAATTTCAGCAGCAATCATAGTTAATTCCTAACTGCGTTATTGTTTCTATGCAACAAATCCAAGCAGCTTTGACCGGAATTTCAAGTAAAGCTGTAGCAAAAGAGTGGCTTAAGATCCTAACTCTGGCTTGCTCCTTCTCTGGGCTATCTGGGGCAAAATCTCCTTGGGATCTGGCAGATTTGGCTCTCAAGGTACAAATTCGGTGGAAGGGACATAGCCGATATAATTTGCAGGCACTTTCTGTCGCATGTGGTATTTCTCAAAAGCGACTATGCCTCTTGGCAAGGACGGCTCAATTCTTTCCGCCACAGGTTCGTTTCAAGCAGCTCAGCATTAGCCATCACATTGAAGCAATGAAGAGAGATCCTGAAAGAGCAAGCTACTGGCTAGAGCAAGCATCTGAAAAGCAATGGAGTAGTAAGGATATTCGCCTAGCAATTGCTGGGGATGGCGACCCTAGAAAGTTTTCCTGGTTACGCTGCGGAACGTTCTGGTACTTCTCGCACTGCGACCCTAGATTTGGCATTGACTATCCAGGTCGAATTCCTGGACAGATTCCTGCCAACGTGATTCATTATTTTACAGACCCAGGGGATTTGGTTATAGATTTGATGGCTGGTAGTGGTAGCACAGTAGATGCTGCAAAGTTGTTGGAGCGGCGTTGTCTAGGTTATGATCTAGTATCAGTGCGCCCCGATATTCAACAAAATGATGCACTCATAGGAATACCCTCTGAAGCTTGGGGAGCAAAACTAATTTTCATCGACCCGCCCTATGGGGCGATCGCTAAAGGATTTTATGACAACCATCCTCACTGCTTATCTCAGATGAATCAACGCGATTTCCTAAATGCGCTTAGAACTGTAGCGAACAACTGCCGTAAAGCACTCTTAACAGAGGGGTATCTAGCAATTCTGGTACAGAATGTTTATGGATGGGTAGGCGATACAGTTTTTCAAGTCATTCAGCAGTTTACTGATGACCAATGGAATCTGGTTCGCAGAATTCAAGTCCCCTTATCAAATCACCAGATTTCCTCCAGTGTCATGAAATGGGCTAGGGAAAACCGCCAGATGGTTAATACGGATCGCGACCTACTAATCTTCCAGATGAGTCAGGAGCATTAACTAAGATGTATACCTCAAGCTCCGATCAAAATACTGGCTCCGTACCCATCTCGGAACAATTTGCTGAAGTCCTCCAAGCTGATATCAGAGACTATGTGGAAAGCCTACGTCAGCTAGACAGACCTGAAGTAGCTCAGGAGTTGAGAAATGCCCGCGAACGAATGTTTTCAGATGGAGTAATTCGGCAATCAGAGCCAGTTCAAGGACTAGGGCCAATGGTCGCGGTAGACGGAGGAAATAATATCCTCAACATTGGATTCGGAACGCAGTGCTTCGTGTTATGCGTGCGCTACTCGTTACGTCATAACTATGATGTACGCATTTCTATGGAAAGGCTAGCATTTGAGGAGGAAGAAGCCGCAGCTCTGATGTACGGAGTCCGTAATGCAATGGAGGTACGTGATATCTGTGAAGCTGACGAACAGGAAAGTTTCTGCATAGTAGATAATTCATGGGTTTCATTGCTTGAAAATGTAAACAGAACGCTGGTGAACTATCGACGGAATAATAGCGACAATGATCAGCAAATTTTAGCGGAATACCTCAGACCGATGTTGGCTCAAAATGGGCACTTTATTAATGCGGTCAGACATCCAAGAAACATTGCAATTTCCAAGGCTGGAGTATCGCGCTTTTACTGTGACCAATATGGACAAGGTACTTTAAACCTGCTAGATAAAGTCTTCCTGCTAGGAGTCCTACACCCAGGAGAATATACAGAGCCTAAACCCTTGGCAAAAAGTGGCTTTGGGCAGCTAAATGTACATACCGATTCACTGTTTGCAAGTCAAAATGATATTAAAGAAATTTACAACGCTACCCTTACAAGTACAGGGGCTGATTGTATCTGTTCTGTGTACTTTAAGCCTCATGCTTGGTCGCCAGTCAAACGTATTGAATTTAATAGAGAATTGCTACGAAATGATAGAGCCATGTTTGCTCGAATGCTGGCAACCGTGCGAGACAGCATGAGCGTTCCAACTATACACGAACCGTTAGAACAGTTCTTAGTCGATCAGATAGTAAAACGCCACACAGGGCGTCTACCTGGCTTGTATCAAACAGTTGGAGTTGCCAATATTCAAGATTTTGAGACAGATTTTTCAATTCAGCTAATTCGCCGATTACGCACATAATTAAGGGAATAAAGGTTATGTCAGAATATATCAGCATTGGCTCAACGCGCAAACGTCAGTTTTATGGAGTTGTGCGCTCTACTTCATTGGGCAATGAGTTGCTCGGAAGATTGGGTTTATTGCGTTTTCGATCTGGCAATGGTGATATTGTCTCTGTGCTATGCCAAATAGTTTCAGTAGATCGACGCAATACTGTCCATGAAGATGGAAGTTTTGGGCCAGTGATTGCCGCTAGAGGCTCAATTCCTTACCTTTCTGAAGTGGGAGATTATGAAGAGGCCGTAGCGAAACCGATTGCACAACAGGTGAATGATCGCGCAGCACCTCTACGTGCTAATCCGCCCAGTGGTTCACAGATACTAAGCCTAGATGACGACTCCCTAATCCCCCAAGAGGATGAACAAGCAATCCCTCAAAGAGTTTTTAATAGTTTTGCCCCAGAAACTGAAAAATTTTTGCGATATCCTGGTTCCCTGGTAGGTGAGGCTATTCACGTTCCAATTATTTGCAAAAGTTTTAACCCAACTGATGAAAATGGATGGGGTGAAGCTCGTCACGCAATATTTTTGGCAAAGACAGGTGCTGGTAAAACCCATGCAGCCAAGATTATGCTGGCGTTATATTTGCTCTCTACTCAGACAATGGGTGCATTTATTCCAGATGGCAAGGGAGATTTTGTCCGCCCGTCTAGGCGAGATTTAGATTTACGAGGATTCCTGGAATCTAACGGACGTACTGTCCAAGTTGTGGATATTGAAAATTTACGATTGGAAGAAGCAAGACAGTTTGATCAGCTTCTTGAAATTGAGAATTTTAAAAGGCTGATTATCCCTACGACAACAGGAGATAAATGGCAGTTGCTGCTGGAATTAACACTAGCTGAATTTACTAATGAAGATGGGCAGCTTATTGTTGAAGGTGATGAAGCCATTAATCTAGAGAGATTTTTGAATAGATTTAATCAAAGTATTCCTCTTGTTTATTCTGGCAGTGCCAACCAACTTCAGAACCGAGTCCAACAAGCTGAGACAGTACAGCAAAGAAATATGAGACGGATTCGTCCCACATTCGAGCGGGTTTTAAGACGATTTACTCAGGGTGTAGGACTCAATGATTTAGTAGATAGTGTACTGACCCGAGGAGAGGTTTATTTTCTGGACATCCGGAGTTATGACAATCCAGTCAATGTCTTCATCCTTGGAACTCTCTACAAACGTTTTCGGCGTCGAGCATCTCATTTGTACTACCGCCGAACATACTCGAATGCCATTGTCTATGTAGATGAAGCCAATCGTTTTATTCCTCAAACTCCAAAGGATGATGAGCAGAAAGCTCTGCAACAAGAGTTAATAGATGGAATCCGCACGACACGACAGTATGGTTTAGGTTGGTGGTTGGCAGATCAGCGCCCTTCATCTATCAGTAAAGATGCTTTCACTCAAATGGGAACCTTCTTCTTTGGCAAAGGAATAACCGCAGTAGCCGACCAGACCAATATGGAGTCTGTTTTAGGTAAGGATGGCTGTAATATCTACGATTACGTCGTGACAATGGGAGGTAGACCTTTTGTTGCTAGTGGTCAATTTATAGGAGTTGGCTCTAGCGAGTCTGTAACCGTGCCAATGGAATTCTTTAATAGTTGGCAGTCCTTAGCTGATTCAAATAATGCAACTTTGGATGCTCATATCAAAACAGAAATCAGTGTCACAGTCTAAGCCCAAGCTTGCTGCGGATATTCCTCTCCTTCCCTCACTCGTCTCGACAAACTTCCGCAGCAGATACTCGTAGGCATCGGGATCTTCCTGTTTTTGCCGCCACATCTTTCTCTCAATTGCCGCTGCTGCTCTCTCTGGCATTTGCGATTGTAGCTCCTCCAGCATCTGTTGAATAACTGGAGGCAGGTTGAGTTCAGAGAGTGTAGTTGTGGTTAAAAGTGGCGGGTCGTTCTTGATTCCAACTCCAATGTTTACAAGTCGGTTTTGGTTATCTTCAGAACTGGGGAGAATCTCTAGATGAACAATGATTCGGGCTTTCTGAAAGTTGTAACTTTCGTCCGCCGTGGTGTTTTCCTCCAGGGAATGAGAGTCTGGATTGCTATTCTTATCCGCAGGAGAGTTATTAGAGGAGAGAGATTTTCTGGGATGGGCTGGTTTTGACATAACTGAAAATCCTAAAACTCAATATCGCCAAGTAAAGTCTCTTCAGATGAGGCGCAGATTTCATCTTCACCGTACCAATCAATCTCTCTAACAGAGAGTTGGCCTTTATAATTAATCGGCTTGAGTCCGTAGAGCCAGGTTGGGGGTTCATCAAAATCAAAGGGGGGAACTATCTGAGCGGCGACAATGCGATATCGTGGGCAGTCTTGACGGTTTCCGCTAGATGCGTTACGTTTAATAACGTCTTGCAAGTAATTAAATTTGGGATTTTTAAAGTTTGACCAATCCGCGTGGGGAAAAACGTCTATTTCTATGCCAATTTTTCTTTCACAAAGATTCCGTTGGGGGGCAATCGGTTTAACCGTGTTCCCGTTTGAATTGATAGCTGGATTAACCATTATCCGTTCTCCTTACTTATCGGATATCGAGGGTTTAGATTGGTCAATCTAAATTCCTAAGGAAAGCTGCCGAAATGAAGGTGTGTTAACCTTAAGCCAGTGCAGTTTCCTGCCAATGGCGAGACCAGCGAGTGGGGTAGTAACGGTGTAGAGTTGGGCAGCTTCTAACGGTTCAATAATTCCTGCGTAATATTGGCGTCCCCCTAAAATGACAAACTCAGCGCCCAAGGGTGCGATCGCTCTCAGTTGATTGATCACCTTGTTGCACCAAGCGTGTCGTTGAAAAGGGGTTAGTTTGTAGGGATTGCACTCGTAGGGTTCAAGAATTTGCTGTGGATGTACAACACCGTGGAGGGTACTGAGCAGATAAAATTCATTGGCTGTGGCATCGGCGTAACGTCGGGTTGCCTTGAATAGCGGTGAGCAATACAGTTCAATAGCAGGTGCTTTGTGGTTTAGCTTTTTAGCCACCCCAGCAATCAGTAAGATCTGACGGTTCGTCTGGGCGTTTCTTTGAGCAGTTACCAGACTTTTGAGATTATGTACAACTCGCCCCAAGTTGTTAGGTCTCGTGTTGCAACAGCGGGGTTCGATTCCCAATTTCTTAAGGTGGCGACAGGGATAGCAGTGGCACAGGGGAATAGTAATTCTTTCTTTTTCAGTGTGGTGTCTGACGAGTTTGTCCTCAACCGTTTGCAGGAAATTGCCCTGAAAAGCTTCTCTGATATGGGTTGAGCCATCGAATGAATACACCCTAGGAAGTTGGGCAAAGGCTCTAGCATAGCGTGGGGCGCATAGTCCGAAGATGTGCAGGGAAGTCGAACCGTGGAGTTGGTTAGCAACGGTTTGAATAATAGTTAGGGCGTGGGAGACGTTGCCAATAGTAGCGAGTCCCCCCAATCCGATTAGCTTGTAGCCTAACTTAATTAAGTCTAAAGCCGCACGAATTCGTTCACAAACCGATAATCCATGAGCAACAGCAACAGGGGTTGTATGAGGCAACTGGGTTTTGGCAAGTTCTAAGAAGTTACGAGCGTTAATCCAATTAAATTCCCTTCTGGCTTCGCGTTGGCAGCGGCTGAGATTGGCGAATAAGATATGGTCGGGTGCAGTGACATAGGTTTCCTGGTTGGGGTGTAAACGTTTTTGATAAGAGCGAATCGCCCATTGTGCATCAACAATGTCTTGGAAAAGAGTTGGAGTATCTTGCTTTCGATAAGTCCACGCACCACAATCGCCGAATAAGGGAATAGTAGGATCGGGAAATACGGCGTGCTGATAAGCCAAGGAATATATATAGCCGTAGGGGGTAATCCCAGATCCGATTACGTCCCAAAACCCCAACCGTTTGCCTTGGTATTTGATGAAGTCCCCCTTGCCAAATGCCGCAAAAAAACGAGGAGTATTCATTGTTCAAAAAGAGGTGTCATCGCTGGGTAGACGCTTGGTGGTAGAGAGGGTTTCGTTCCAGATGATAAATTTCGTTCGCTCATCGGGTTCCAGGGAATCGAGAATTGGCTCAGATGGTTTAGGAAAGTCTAGATTTACCTCTGGGTCAATCAGGGGAAGAGCCGGAAGGTTGAGGAGAATTTCTGTTACTCGTTGGTCGGATAAAGGTTGGGCGGCAAAGGCGTAACTATACCACAGAGAACCATTCTTTGACCTTTGTGGGGACAAAGTGATTTTTGTAACGACATTGGCTAGATTTTTGACCGAATTTCTGTACCTTAAAAAAGGAGCTAAAGCATTAGATTTGCCGCTATTTAACAGGGCGTAAGCCCAATTATATTGGAAATCGATAAAGCATAGTCCAATCCACTCTTGGGGCGGCATATGGGGAAAAGGTTCGCCAAAGGTGATAGGAGTGGCGTGGAGGATGATACCAGTGAGTGTGTTTCCTATTTTTTCTAAATAGGAAGAGTTGTTTAGGGTTCGGTAGATGAGTCCAGATTTTCGGTTGAGGCGATATCTGGCAATTTTCATGATTGAGTGCAAGTCGAATAAGGTCAATTTTTTAAGGGAGTCATCCACTCTTTCAACCCTGTTCAGGAAGGGTTACCTCCTGATGAGTGGACTGATGCCGTTCAGTTGTGGTCTATCTAGAAAAAATGCTAGCAGCCTTTATTTGTCCAACAGATGTGTGTAGAGCGGAAATCTTCTGCTGTTTGAGAAGGCTTTGTAGGAGGGTCAACGAGAAAGACTCCCCAAGAGATCCACCAAGCTCGGTCAAGCTCTGTAGAGTTCTTAGGTGATTTAACCGCTTCGTTTAGCATTTCTTGACGGAGTTGGCTGATTAAATCAAGTGCCTTTTCCAGTTGGGATAAAACTCTTCGTTGAGTTGCAATCTTTTCGGGATTTCCCAGTAGGGAACGTGCATCTAGCTTCATCCCTACGGTTAGAGGAATAAGTGTGAGGTAGTCGGCAACGGCATGATTAAATTGACGAGATTGGGGATTAGCTAGGTGAAGCGAGACTTGTTGGAGTGTTGGGATTGCTTGGCGTATAGTCTGAGCAGAAATGATACCGAGTTGTGATATAAATACACCTTGGATGGCATCAAACTTAAGGGAGGTATGGTCAGCAATTTTATTTGCTAATGAAGTAATTTGAGCCAATTTTTCTTTGAAAGTTTCAGCATTAGCTCCAAAATAACTCCAGTCTAATTGTTGAAAACTATTGAATTCAACGATAGCTTCTTGATAGCCGTTGCTGAGTTTATTAGTCAGGAGAGAGGCGAGTTTTTGCTCAGCAACCGTTATAGAGTTACACGGGTAAACATGGCTTCTGGCTGAATAATTAACTCGTCCGTACTCGACGTACAAATTGCCATCGGGCATGAGCCAAGCTTGCCAAAATTTGTTGGCATTGGTCTGGGGGTCTACTTTGATTAAGGATTTGTGAGTAATGGCGAGACTTTTGTCAATCATGAGGATGCGTTTAATATTAGTTAAATTGAACGCCAGGGCGGTGAAGTCTAATGTTGATGATTCAGAGTTCATAGTTCATGGCTTTTTAATCAACCATGAACCATGAACCATGAACCGGATTAATTAAAGTCAGATGAATCGGGTAAAATGATATTTCGCTCCCAAGAAACCTGACGATCCGTAACTTCTGGATGGGTACTCGTTCGCGGGTCAGGTGCCGCCCAATGAGCTTGTCCAGAACGCACCCACTCTTCTAAAGCTTCGAGTTCTTGAGAGTTAGTAAACTGTGGGGGTTTGATGCTCCCTTGGCGGAGCAGTTCCTCCGTAGTTACCTGAGTAGGACGCTGCTGGGCGTAAGCGATACTGGCACAGGATTCAGTGATATTCCGAATCTCAGCACCCGTGAATCCCGCTGAGGCGATCGCTAATCGAGAAATATCCGCTTGACTCAGAGAAAGTTTGTAGTACTGGAGTTGGACTCTCCAGATTTGTTCTCTGGCTTCAGTATTGGGTAGAGGAACATACCAGACGCGGGAGAAGCGCCTCAGCAGTTCGGGCTTAAATCCCCAGGGGCGGTTGGCTGTTGCGGCAACAAAGACCGATGCACTTCGTTCTTGGAACCATTTTAGGAAATAGCCGAACATCCGCTGACTCGTACCGCCATCAGTTTCATTCCCACTGCTACCGGGAAACATCTTATCCATCTCGTCAATAAACAAAATGCACGGTGCCATACTCTCAGCAGCCGCGATCGCGTCTCTGAGATTGGATTCAGATCCACCCAAATCCTTGGTCATCAGCTTGCCTGTATCCAGTACAATCACAGGCAATCCCCATTCTTTGGCAAAACACTTCACCGAAAGGCTCTTACCTGTACCGCCAACGCCGACAATTAATGCTCCTTTAGGGAATGGGATGTTATAAAGTTCTTGGGCTTCGGGTTCTAGCAAGGGTGTAATTGTTGTCGCCCATTCTTTGAGAAAGGGTAATCCCTGAACTTCCACATCCGGCGCCGGGGCGTATTCAATTCCCCGGATTGCATATTTCCGGGTTTTGAGTTGGTTGACCACCTCAATAGTCGTTTCATCCAAGCGACCATGGGTGACGGCGCAGTACTGAATAATATCATCAGCCGCCTCTTGTGTCATTCCCAGGAGGGCGCGAACCAATCGCTTATGGTTTTTGGGGTCCAGTTCAACCGGAAACTCCACGCTTTGCCCTCTGGCACTTTTTTGCAGTGCTTGAATTCGGTAGGACAGAATGGTTTCCGTTTCTACCTCAGAGGGAAGGGGATTTTCCAAATCAACCACTAAATCTTCAAAGGCTCTTGGGGTGATGAGGTTGTCATGTAGGATGATAATTCGGTTAGGCGATCGCTTGGCAGCCGTCCAAGAATCGATCGCCAGTCGCACGAGAACGGGATTGGGATTAATCCCACCGACAAAGGGGTACAAGTCTTTAATCAGAAACAGAGTCCGGTTGGGGGAGGAAGACTGACATTCGGCTTCGATATGTTTGAGTAATGCTTCAACAGGATGTCCTTGTGTTTTATAGTTAGCCGCCGGAGACTTTTTGAAGCTTGTAATTTGACCGCTTCTGGTTGTTGGTTCGACTTTCTGGAGTCCTTTGGCTAAATCCCAGATATAGAACTCAAAGGGTCTATTTCCTGCCAAATCAGCAATGTCACTGGCGATTTTATCCGTGACCGCTAATTCGCAACTGGTGGGACTATTAATCGCAACGGTGGCAATTCCGGCATTGAACAGTCGCCGGATTTCTTGAGTGTCCAGTGCCATGGTTATTCTCCAATATTGATGCCGTCGGTGAGGGTGACAGAGGGGTCTTGGTAGTATTCCGGTTTAAGGGTTGTGGAGGCGGTTCCTAATTTATCCAAAGCCTGTGTGAGTTTTGTGCAGGTCGAACCTTGGGCATTAAGAACTTCCACTTTCAGAGGTTGTCCGGCTTTGAGAGTGATTTGAATTTGAGTTGGGGAGTTCATCATTTGTTCCGTAATAAAAAAAAGCAAAGGAGATGCAAGGAAGCACCTCCTTCAGGGGCAGTTATACAGGTTGTGAATTACCAAGTAGCCGTAGCTTCAACGGATTCAGTCAGGCTGGGTTTTTGGCTAAGCGTAATCCGGGTTGAGCCGTCTTCTAGAGCGGTTTCCGTGTAGTTCCAGAGTTCTGGAGGATAATGGATGTTGATATAAGCGCGATCGTGGGCAAGTTGCACTTCATCAACAAAGGTATTGACTGGAGAACTATAGCCACCCTTCACGTCTTTAGTAAAAGCTTTCCCTAAAGCATTCTGATTAAAATCCCAAGGGTCAGCTTGGAGTTGAAACCCTCCTTCTTTTTCATCCCAAAGGAAACCTACATCTAACAAAGCAGAGTGAGACGGAGTATTCAAATAGGTGCGCCGAATGACGATTTGTCCATAGGCGATATCGCGGCGGGAATAGTCGCTAATTAACTTGACGGGAGAATCATGAACTTCGATTTGAGCGTTGATTCCCTTAGCAGCAAGCAGGTTCGTTAGACCTTGGGTGAGAGCTTCCGGGTCAGTGAGTTTTGTGGTAATTGATGAAAAATGGGACATAATTTTTGTTAGCAAAAAGTTGGCTACTCTGAAAAAAAACAGAAAAAACGGTCATGGGTAACCAATCACGAATTACCGTTGAAAATTACCCATTCAGAGCGATCAAGTCCTTCCTCTTGCGCCAGTTCTATGAGTTTTCGCTGTTCTCCCAGCAGTCGCTGGTAGATTTGATCCATTTTTTCTTGGAGCGCTCCTTTGCCCTGGGAATCGAGCTTTTTAGCATCGACAGAGGCAGTTTCTAAGACCTTTTGGATGCGCTCCATGAGTTGTGCTAAGGTCGAAGAACTATTCGGGCTAGCATTGCCAATGAGAACCTGAATCTTTTGCAGATGTTTTTCAATTCGTTTGCGGAATCGAGCCGGCTTTTTACCCGGTTCCCATTGGCTCAAATCTTCGAGCAGTTGAACAGCGAGTTGCTGACCGCCAGCAATGGCAGCTTTTTGGAGACTGGCTTGGAGATTAGAGTCATATTCGGCAATAAATTGGGTAATTCGGTTTAAACAATCGGCTTGTTCTTGGTTGAGTTGTTCGGATAAAGCCGGGATAATAACTGGGCGACCAATAACGACTTGTAGGTAATCTTCCAACTCTTCAAACTTGGGGAACTTAGTGATTAATTCAGTGCGGGCTACTTCCCGCTCATCATCTGTGAGGTTCCACGCTTGGGCGCTGAGGAATTCTTCAATACGATTTTCAAATTCTGCTCGTCCCGATGCATACTTTTGTTTGAGTTCTTGGCGCAGAGAGGGGGCAATAACGTCCCGAATTTCTATCAGCCGTTGCCAGACTAAGGGTGCTAGTTCTATAGTGCAGATATAATCGCCATCATCAAGGGTCATCCAATCTTTAATTGAATCGATTTCACGTCGCAGTTGGGTTGTGGCTTCATCAAGGGCTTTGAAGCAGGAGATTCCCCGCAGTCCGACTTCGGAACGGGTGACTTTTTCCAAGTCAGAGGATGTATGTTCTTCGCCGTCTGTTTGGGCAGTATTAGCTTTGAGAATTTGCTGCCACTTGGGTGCAGTTTTGCGGGTGGTATTTTTCAGTCCAATTTTGAAGCGGATGCGGGTTTTATTAAGGGCAGATAAGTTGTGTTGTTGGATGGTGGCGTTTTGTAGGAAGGTGGCTTGTTCGACGGTTGCTGGGGTCATAGTCAGTTATTACAAATTGTTTCGCGCTTTTTTGAGCAGTCGCGATAGCATTTGGTAAGTAAAAAGCATCTGATTGAGTGAAGCGAAGGGTAAAAAGATAAACGTAAACAGACGTAATAATTTGTAAAAATAGACTAACCAACAATCAATCCTTAGCCATCAAAGCCTGGGATGCTGCTTTAATTTTGGCAATAGTATGCGCTCTGTGTTTCATGGCTTGAACACCACTTGGAGGGAATAACTTGCGCGGGAACCCCAAATAAGAATTCATCAGTTGCTCGTCGTCTGTGACTTGCCAATATCCATCATTCATCTTAGCGATCGCTGTTAATCTGGTATGATGGTTATGACTGTTGAGCGAACCCAGCACGCCGCCAAAACTTCTTATCCCTTTATTCTGAATCAGCAACCCTCGTTTTAACTGGGCATTGTTCAGCCGTCTCCAAGTGTGGAAAGTTTGCCGAATGGCTCGGATAAAAATTGAGTGACCCAGCCCATTGGTGCTTTGACCACTTTGTAATAAATTTTGTAAGGATTCTTTTTCTACCATCAACTCCTCCGGATAACTCCCAAAATCCATATACTGGAGGAGCCAATTAATCCTTTTAACCTTGTCAGTTAAATGATTAAAACTATATTGACTTAATTCCTTAAACTCTACCTCAGATTGTTCTCTGTTGTCAGTAATCGGACAGGTTGAGAGATTCAAAATATAAGTCCAATCACAGTATTGGAATGACCATTGCCTATTCCTCAAGGTATCCGCTTTTTCGCCTAACCACCAGATGACATCAACTCCAGCATTAAACAATACCGTTGATTGATAGTTTAATTCTTGGGGTTTGATGGGTTCCGTTGCTACCATTAACGCAACCATATACCCGGTTGGGAATATAGCAACAACATCGGCAATCCTATCGTGGTTAGGCGCTACACTCACGGGGAAATCAGTACCGACAATAGCACCGCTGTACTGCCCCAGTTCTTCCTCCAGATACGACTTCAGGTGATTTTTGGCAAGTGAATGTACTTCAGTTGATTCAGAACGCCTAAAATCTGGGTAGTGCTGGCGATATTTGGCTTCGTTTGCATCCGCTTTGCTAATGCCATCGACTTCCTCCAGGCGCATCAGCAAGCGATACGCTGTCCACCGTACCTGCCACGCCGAATCGTGCAATGCTTTGATGATAAGGGTTTTCCCTTGGTCTGGGTATTGCAATGCTTTGAAAAGAGCAGCACATCGGGTTTCCTCACAGAGAAAAAGCGGGAGGACTTCATCCCCGTATTTTAAAATCGGGGATGAAGTCCGACACGGCGAATTCATTCGCCGTCATTTCCTCTGGTTTTCAATATAGCGTCGAACCGTTTCATTGCTGACATTTCCAGCGGTAGAGGCGAAATAGGAATGAGTCCATAAAAAAGGAAGCTTTAATAGTTGTGGAAATTCTTGGTCTTTGTAGTTGAGAACTTCTACCCTTAATTGCTTTTATGACTTGATGAGCGGCTACACCAACTGGAGTGTTAACAAACAAGTGAATGTGGTCGGGCATTATCTCCAATGCAATAATTGCCCATTTCTTTTCTTGGCATACTTCCCAAATGATTTCTCTTAGTCGCCTCTCTATGTCTCCTACCAGGACTTTTTTCCGTCGTTGGGGCGTCCAGACTAAATGGTAATTTACCATTGAAACCGAGTGATTGTTCTTTCTATATTATTGCATTGAAGGTTGGTTTTTGTGCTATACTTGTTTTGTTGATAACATAGCATTAACGACAACATCCAGTCAGTCATGATTTTAAGCTACGTCTACAAAATACGTCCATCTGGCAGTCAGT
>NZ_JBKHUP010000150.1:0-14151 GCF_046565525.1 Coleofasciculus sp.
GGTGCGGTATTCAACGGTTTAAATCGCCGTTTGTCCGGCAATCCCTGTCCTCACGAAGTAGGGCAGGGTTATTGAACGGCGTTAATTGTAGAAAATGACGGCGCTTGAGTTTCGGTATAATGTCATGTTTCCCCTAAATCGGTCTATGATCGGGCAAGACGGGTCTATGGGGGCTAACGTTTCCCTCAACAGGAAATTCTGGCAGACAACCCCAGGGGGAGCGATCGCGCTTTTGGCAAAAGCTATAATTTTAACCAATCTGGCAGGTTTTCACCCATCGCCGGACAAATGAAAAATGACGAAAATGAAAAATGACGAAAATGAAAAAAGTATTTTTTTTACTGGGTGAACTTAATGATGATGACATGGATTGGATGATCGCGGTGGGAAACCGAGAGGAAGTTGCCGCCGGAACCGTCCTGATTGAGGAAGGCAAACCCATCAATACTCTCCTGATTCTGCTGGAGGGAACGTTGTCGGTATCCGTTTCAGCGTTGCAAGGCAAGACAATCGCTCGATTAACCAGTGGTGCGGTTGTGGGGGAAATGTCCTTCGCGGATACTCGTCCTCCCTCTGCTACCGTTCAAACTGTGGAAACCTCTCTCATATTATCGATTCCTCGCCATCATCTGTTGGAAAAACTCCAAAAAGACCAAGGATTTGCCTCACGCTTCTATCGCGCGATCGCCATTTTTCTGTCTACTCGACTGCGGGGTACGGTTCGATATCTGGGTTATGCTACAACTGATTGGCTCAAAGACGATAGTGAGACGGAAGAACTATCCCAAGAAGTCGTTGATAATGTACCTCTTGCCCAAGCCCGATTTGATTGGTTACTGAGGCGTTTGCGAAATAATGAGCATGCGGTGCTTCCAGAGTGATGGGTGTAGGGGAGCGGGGGAGAGATTCTCGAACTTGTGTATTATCCGATACATCTTTGCGTTCAATCCCTCCGTCCTATAAAAGATTTGATTATCTAGGAATTCCTCCCAATCTAGAGTTTAGCCTTTTTTCGGTGGACTCGCAGCCTCTTTATCAACCTTGGGTACAATGTCAGGACGTTCCTTATTTTCCCAACCGACTGGACGCTTAGAGTTATACCAGGCGATAGAGCCAAGCACTACAGCAGCAATAAAGCCGACAACATAGACCAATGTAAACGAGAAAGGAAATTGAGACCCTTGAGCCGCTGCTGCTTCCATTAATAAATTCATAGATTCACTCCTTATCCTATTTCGGTTATCCTATCAAAACTTGACAGACGTATCTATCACCCCTGAGACCGAATTACACTCCCAGGGGAGCCGGGGAATCAGGGGGGAGGGAGTATTCAAAATCATGCCATTGAGCAAGGCGTTGGGTCAAAACTTTATTCCTCAGACGCGGGAGGAGCAGCGACTGGCGCAGGTGGAGGCGCCGCTGGAGCTGGTTCAGGTGCAGCTTTGCGCGAGGCGGGAGGCGCTGGGGGCGGTGCTACAGGCGCTGGGACAGTATTGCGCTCGACCGGGGGAGCCGAAACCGCCGCTGGTTGAGCTGGGGCTGGGGCTGGGGCTGGGGCTGGGGCTGGCTGAGCGGGTCTGGGTGCGGGTGCGGAGCGTCTGGGTGGTGGGTTGCTGGGCGCTGTGCTGCGAACCGGGGCTTGGGGACGGGAGGAACGGGCGGGTGCAGGTTGGCTCCTGGTGCTGCTGCGACTGCTTCCACTATTGGTATTGGTTGAACGTCTTGGGGAATAACTACGGCTGGTAGAACGAGAGGTTGATCGGCTGTTGTAAGTAGAAGCGCTGCGGGTTGTCCGCCTGCTTCTGGAGCTAGTCTGGTTTGTGGTATTGGATTTCTTGGTATAGGTTTTTTTCGGCTTGATCGGCTTAGCTTCAATAGTCCCTTCTCGACCATCTAATTTGTCGGGTCGATCTGGAAAGTCTTCCTCCCTCATATTTTCGACGGCTTCTTCCATAAACTCACGCCAGGTAATCGCGGCTGTGCTACTGGCTCCCCAAGTGGGTTTATTGTCATCATTGCCGAGCCAGACACCGGTAACCAGTTGGGGAATGTACCCGATGAACCAAAGATCACGGGCTTCGTCTGAAGTGCCTGTTTTGCCCGCTACGGCGCGATCGCGCAGTTGAGCGTTCCCACCTGTGCCGGAGGTGACCACATTGCGGAGCATCCACGTCATGATCGCGGCGGTGTCTTCGTCAATGGCTTGCTCTCTTTGGATCTGTTCTCGATAAATCACCTTACCCTGTCGATCCAGGATGCGGCGAATCCCATGGGGTTGGACCTGTACGCCAAGAGTTGCTAAGGTACCATAAGCGCTGGTCAACTCCATTAAATTCACTTCTGAGGCGCCCAATGCCAGGGAATAGGTTTTGTTGAGGGTTGATTCAATACCCATTTTTTCAGCAATTTCCACCACCGGGTCCCAACCCACTTTAATTAAGGTTTTAACCGCCACAATGTTAACCGAATGGGTGAGAGCATCCCGAATCGACATCCAACCGCGAAATGTTTCGCTATAGTTCTTCGGTTCATAGCCATCAACAACAAAGGGGGCATCCTCATAACTTTGATAGGGAGAAAAACCCGCTGCGATCGCGGTTGTGTAAACAAATGTTTTAAATGTCGAACCCGGTTGACGTTGTGCCTGGGTCACGCGGTTAAATTGTTGATCAAAGAAATCCTTGCCCCCTACCATGGCTTTAATTTGACCGTTACGCGGATCAATTGCCACTAATGCCGCTTGTTCAAACCGTTGGTATTTGCCATAGGTTTCTATTGTCTCTTCCACTGCTGCTTCTGCTGCCATTTGCCACTGAGGATTAAGGGTTGTTTCCACAATCAATCCCTTTTTACCCAAGACATCTGAGGGAACATATTTGGGTAGTTCCTGTTGAATATATTCAGTAAAATAAGACGCCTGTCGGTCTAACCGCTTGGGATTGCTGCGCGTTGTCCTCAGGGGAGTCGCGATCGCGGCGTCTGCTTCCCCCTCAGTAATATATCCATTTTTCTGCATCCGCCGCAGCACCACATTCCGACGCTCTTGGGCTATTTTTTTGTTAATAAAGGGGGAATACTCGCTCGGTGCGGGTGGTAAGGCTGCTAGGGTTGCCATTTCCGCTAAGGTCAATTCTGTGACGGGTTTACTAAAGTACACCCAAGCCGCATCCGCGACGCCATACGCCCCAGAACCCAAATACACCAGATTTAAATAGCGCTCCAAGATTTGATCTTTCTCCAAATCCCGCTCAATTTTTTGCGCCATCCGCATTTCTTTGAGCTTGCGCCCTAGGGTGCGTTCCTGATCGAAATAGACAATCCGCGCCAACTGCTGGGTAATCGTACTGCCACCTTCTACCACATCTCTGGCTAACAGATTCGAGAACGCCGCCCGGATAATCCCTTGGTAATCCAGTCCGCTATGGTTTTCAAAGCGTTGGTCTTCAATCGAAATAAAAGCTTGCTTGAGCGTTTCTGGGATTTCCCATATTTTCAGATTGTCGTGGGTAGCAGGTCCTATTTGCTGGAGGATCGTACCATCGGCTGCTTTTATGGTAATTGTTTCATCCCGGATATAGGTCAGCACATCATCGGTGGACTCTGGTAAACTTTCTTCTAGGGCTTGCCAGCTTAAACCGAAAGCGATCGCACCGCCGCTGATCCCCACCATTCCTATCCCCACCCAGAATTTGCGCTGACGATAGACGGGATCGGGTCCTGTGAATGATTTAACTAGGGTACTAGAAATTCCCTTGATCCCATTCATTGTCACCGTTGCGCCCCGTCGGCATTGTGTCAACAGACCCAACCGTGATAAAGGTTTAGTCTGGGAGTCTGGTTGAATCTGATCATCTGAGGCAGACTGGGTTGGTTGTTCCGTCACTGCCTCCGAATTCAACTGACTTGATGGATCTTCGTGCTTTGGGATAGAATTTGACACTTGAACTCCTCAATTAAACCACAAGCCGCCATTACTTCTTGCTTATTTTAGGGCTTGGGATCAAAATTTGCCGGATGGATGAAGCCAAGCTTCATTCTCAGTAAAATTCCGATGCTGGAAACTTGGCAATCTAGCGCCATCCTAGCATCGGTTCCGTTGGCTTTGAGGTGTCCCGGGGGTTCAATCGATTTTGTCTGCCAATGATTATCATTTTTTACAATTTAAGTCACTCCAGCGCTCAAATTGTATCTTAACCCTTGGAAAAATCCCACTGGGGAAGCAGGGGGAGCAAGAGAATGCTCTTGCGGATTGGTCTTTCTCCTGTAATAGCTTAGAGAGCAAGCAACACGCCTCAGTTTGTGTCGAACGGCTCGAAACAATAATTGGTAAGGGTTGTGGCTTAAGTTGACACGGATGCACGTCGGTGCGCCCCTACGGTTTCTTTCCTTCTGTAATATGTAATGCTCACCTATTTGGCTTCGGGGTGCTACGCGACTACAAGATTGGCGATTCCACTTGCTCTTCGGTGGATTTATGTTTGCCATTTTCCTCTGATTCTTGGGTAAATTCTTGAAATAACTCAAAAAATTTATTGAGCGCGGTTCTTTCATCTTCAGAATAAAAGAGGATTATATTATCCCAGGATTGTCCTGTGCTAATGTTAAATTTTTTCTTAATCCAATTTTTAAATTCCACAAATTCGGCTCTCCCGTACTTGTGGTGGAAAACCCTATATTAGTGATAGCTTCCCTAAAAAGATTGTTTTGAAAGCCTTGCCCCAGAAAGTTTCCAAGAATAATCAGGTTTGCTTATCACCATAAGTACGGAAGACCCGTTGACCATTGGTGGCAATAGTCTGTTGGAGGATTTCATGATAGATATTCCCGTAGGGATCTTCTGCACTCCCTGTATATAATTTAATTTGTTTGCCAGGAATTCTTTGTTCGATGAGAAATTGCTTGATTGCCTCAGCGTACTGTTGGCATTGAAATATCTGGAAGCGATTGGCAATTTTGGTAATTTGTTGACGAAGTTCTTCTTTAGGCAAGTCTGTGTCAGTAAAATTGATGACTACTGCAGTAGTTTAAGCGATTTGGGCTTAAACTTTTTCGTTCCTTGGGTGATCCCACTCTTTCTCGTTAACCCAACCCTAGCGCGATCGCACTTCTATTTTTACCCATTTATACGATAGAGGCTTGACTTTGGCTAATTTTTTAGGTACTATTTCATCATGGGAAAAGATGCCCGCCTATAGACTCTTTCCTCATCACTTCAAAAACACAGATTACACGGATTGAATGACACTAAAGAGAAGATTCAATAGTGAAGGACACAGATTAACACAGAGGACTTAATAATATCCCGACAATTCTTACATCTTCTGGCTATTGAGAACTAACGCCTCTGTGAAAGAGCGTGCGATTAATCTTTCACCCCCTACCGCTACCGTTTCTATAAATCAGTGAAAGAGCGTGTTACGGCGATCGCTACTTTGAGCCTAATAGTTTGTCTTATGCGGCGTGTGTTCCGATCCAAAACCAAACTAGATCATTATCCTGTTCGACTGCAATCGCTCTGTAGTGTAAACCGATTCTAACCGACCAAAACCGACCGACTTTCTTCAAATGTAGTGAGGGATATCGAGGATCAAGTTTTGAGTAACTCGTAACATCTATCGGCAAGTTCTTGGATGTCAGAGGGAATCTTTCCTGATCACTTCAAAAACATAGATTACACCGATTGGATGGCACTCCTAAGAAGACACAAAGCGTGAAGCACACAGATTGACACAGAGGACGTAATAATTTCCCGACAAGTCTTACATCTTCTGGCAATTGAGGACTAACGCCTCCGTGAAATCAGTGGGACTAACCTTTCACCCCCCACCGCTACCGTTTCTATAAATCCGTGAAAGAACCTATAAACGTTATTTCCAACGCCAGTTACCTCAGATGATTATCAATCGGAATCAAGTGAAATTGTTAATCGTTGATCCAGAAAGTGAGGGTATTGTGGAATGGATAGATTAAAGCATTATCGGCAAATCATCCAAGATGTTTTAGCAGAATATCATCAACTCAATGAAAAATCGGGTTCGACAACTGAAAGTGCTTTAGCCTTTGATCAGGTAAACGATCAGTACCTTTTGCTGTTGATGGGATGGCACAAGGATGAGCGGATTAAAAGTGTGATGATTCATATCCGTTTAAAAGATAACAAAATTTGGATTGAGGAAGATTGGACAGAGGATGGAGTGGCGACAGAGTTATTGCACAAAGGAATTACACGAGAGGAGATTGTTTTAGCGTTTCATCCACCTCATGTTAGACAATATACTGAATTTGCGTTAGCGTAGCTTAACCGTTGGTATCGTCTAAGGGTTGACTTGTAAGGAATGCGGGTGCGATCGCGCTCTGTTTATCATCAATTCTAGGACAGGCGATCGCACTTTATTCTAAACCTAATGCGATCGCACAATTTTTATGGTATACATTTATAATGGTAATATGTATTCGATTGTCAATCAAACTTCTTGGATAACAACGTGGCAAAAATTACCCTTGAAGTACCTGACGAGTTAAGAGAACAACTGGCACAGGTTGGTGATCGGTTGCCAGAACTTCTGGCACTTAGTCTCCAGCAACCACCACTTCCAGCTCGTATTTATCACTATATTCTTAACTTCCTGGCAAGCCAACCCACGCCAGAAGAAATTCTGGCGTTCCGTCCGACTCCGGAAATGCAAATAAGACTGCAAACTTTGTTAGCACGCAGCCAAGCCGGAGAAATTACGCTCCCAGAACAACAAGAACTTGATGAGTATGAACGCATCGAACATCTAATCGTGATGCTCAAAGCTGGTAGTCTAGGTCATTTGACGGGGACTGCATGAGTCGTACCTATATTCCGGCTGCACTACGTCGCCTGGTGGAAGAACGAGCTAATTACAGATGCAAGTATTGCTTGGTTCCTAATTCGGTGTCCTTCTTTCCCCACGAAATTGACCATGTAATTCCTGAAAAACATGGGGGTAAAACCGATGCGGATAATCTCGCATTGACCTGTTGGCGTTGTAATCGTCATAAAGGAACTGACCTTGGCTCTTATGACCCGGACACTGGAGAATTTAGTTTTCTATTTAATCCCCGCAAACAGAAATGGTCTGAACATTTTGTGAGTGAGGAGGCGGGTATTGATGGATTAACACCCGAAGGACGGACAACGGTGAAATTACTGCAATTGAATGGTGATGAGCGGTTATCTGAACGAAAGCGATTACGCGATCGCAGCTAATATAACGCTGATTGAAACTGTTCGGCGAACCAATTGATGGGGCGATCGCACTTCTATTTTTACCCATTTATACGAAAGAGGCTTGACTTTGGCTATTTTTTTAGGTACTATTTCATCATAGGAAAATGTGCCAGCCTATAAGACTCAATGCCGATCCCTTCAAATCCATAAGCTAAAATGCTAAAAGTTATCAGATTCTTAGCTAACTGTAAGCTTTTATGAAAACTGCCGTTTCTATCCCAGATCCGATTTTTGAGGCAGCCGAAGCAATGTCTAAACGTCTAGGCTTATCACGCAGCGAGTTGTATACTAGGGCGTTGCAGGCTTATGTTACCTATCATGAGAAACCCGATGTGACAGAGACACTCAATCAAGTCTATGGCAAACACCCCTCATCTATAGACCCTGTGATGACTCAGTTACAATTCGCCTGTTTACCTCACGAGGAGTGGTAGTGTATCGAGGTGAAATTTGGTGGGCAAGTTTACCTGAACCAACGGGTTCTGAACCCGGATACCGTCGCCCTGTGCTAATTGTACAAGATAATGCTTTCAATCAAAGCTTGATTCAAACGGTAATTGTGGTTGTAATTACCTCAAATCTGGACTTAGCACAAGCACCTGGGAATGTTCTTTTACCTCGAAAAGCAACAGGTTTACCTCGTGATTCAGTGGTTAACGTGTCCCAAGTAGTAACGATTGATAAGGCTTTTCTCTCAGAACGAGTGGGTTCTTTATCGGATGATATCCAGGAGGCGGTTGATCAGGGTTTACGTTTGGTTTTGTACCTCTGAAGGGGTTGTATTTCATGATACAGAATTGGCGTTAGCGTAGCAAACCCGTTGGTATCGCCTAAGGATTGACTTGTAAGGAATGCGGCTGCGATCGCGCTCTGTTTATCCTCAATTCGACCGACAGGCGATCGCACTTCTTTTTTTACCTATTTATTACGATAGAGGCTTGACTTTGGCTAATTTTTTAGGTACTATTTCATCATGGGAAAATGTGCCAGCCTATAGACTCTATACTCATCACTTCAAATTCTGTTTATGTCAACGTCTCACTCGGATGAAAAAAAGTCAGTTCAACCTAGGCAACAATCCGATTCTCAATTGCAAGCGATCGCTTACAGCTTAGATAGTCTCGTTCCAGGATTTTATCTTTGGCTAGGTGATCTGAAAATTAGGTTAGGTGGGAGTGAACCGGAAGAAACCTATCCTGGAATTATTCATAGTTGGTGGGGTATAGCACTGGTTCTACCTGGGTATCGGATCTATAGTACCTATCAAGGTAGCTATGACCCTTGATCAGCATGATCTGGATGGCATTGCCAAAATCACGGTGAAAATTCTGCCAACTCCTGAATTTGAAGCACTTTTAATTGCTGCCGGATATAGTAAGATGGGTACTGCTCCAGCTAAAGGGAATCGGATTAAAGTTTGGTGGGTTCACGCAAGTTTCAGGCGAATAGAAGCAATTTATAGTCCAGATGGCGCAGTTGCTATTACGGCTTATCATGTAACTTGATAGGCGATCGCACTTTCTCTCCTCAATCCAACCCAAAGAGCGATCGCACTCTCTCCCCTCATCCCAACTCAAAGAGCGATCGCACCCTCTCCCTTCACCCCAACTCAAACAGCGATCGCACTTTCTCCATTCATCCCAACCCAAACAGCGATCGCGCTAATTTATTCTGATATACTTTTACCATGGGAAAATGTGTCCGCCTATAGATAGAGCTTCGCTACGGTTGGACTAAACATTGGCAACGGATTGGGTAGCGGATGTAACGGATGAACGGATAGGGGATATTTCTATTCATCACGTTATCTGACGTAGGGTGTAGGAGCGAGTCGCTGCTCTGAAAATAGCGGTAAAAAGGATAACCTATTTCGACTGCCCTAGTGGTGAATTTTGAGCACAGGCATAACCCTCTTCTGTCACTTTCCGAAATTCTGACGAAATTCCGTCATTACAGCCAACGACACCTAACGAGGGAATCAGGGTTTGACCCCTATTTTTCGGAGTCTGACAGAAGAGGGATAAATTTCTTTTCCCACCATTTCCCCTTCTTTTGTGCATCCTGATATCCCAAAGAGCCGCCAACTTTGCTATTTCCTGTGTTACTTTCCTGAGCATCAGTCTGCATATATCGGACGATCACTCTCAAGCCCGGATGGTGTGTACGGAATAGTTGGATTACCGTTCTACAGGAGCGACATGGACCTTTGTTCGTAAACAAAACCACAGTCCCTTGCATGGTAGCGCCTTTGCTGTATGCGTCTTTCTCTTTTGCTGCTATCAATGCAGTCACATCAGACAGTACCTTCACTTCGGCATCGCCTGAGGCTTGTTCGACAGGGGCGAGTTTCTGATAATATCGAGCATTAGTATTATGCGGCCACGGTCCATTTTGGTGTCTGTAACTCTTATCCTCTAGTTGTGTTGCTTTGTTGCGAACACGTATTGAGACATTCATTGAACGTATGTAGATTATTCTCTTTAAGGGCAGTCTCAATGTTCTCCCTCAATGACTTGTATTCCAATACTGATCGCTTTATATCTTGCTCATCCGCCCTTTGGAGACAAAACTTATCTGTTTTTTGGATATGTGGTTTGTTCTGTCCGATAGCTATCGGTGTGTATGTCTGTCTCTGAACTTTTCCCCCCTTCTGCTGCACCACATGAGTCAACTCATGCGCCAACAACTCCTGTCCCCCCCGACTCCCCGGATTGTATGCCCCTTTGCGAAAGAACACATCTTGTCCTGTGGTAAACGCCTTCGCCTGAATCGACTGATTCAACTGATCCGACGTCCCATCCGTATGCACCCGCACCCCACTAAAATCCGCCCCAAACGCCCCTTCCATCCGTTCCCGAATCCCATCTCCTAACGGTTGTCCGCCTCCCTTTGCCCGTTGAATTGACGATTCCAAATCTGGCGACGCATCCATCTGTCCCCCAGTCGCCTGACGCTGCACCCTCTGCGCCGGGAGATGATCCAATATTGAGGGCTTCCTCTCCCCCACCGACAACATTGGCTGATGGGTTTCCTTAGCTTGAATCTTCGGCGGCGCATTAATATGATCCACCACCTGACGCGCTACCCTATCGGCTTCCTGTTCATACTGATCATTCGGTTGTCCAATCGTGAGTTTTGGTTGCAGGGGTGGCAATGTGCGGGGAACCGATTCGGGGGATAATAAGGTGGAACCTAAGCGTTCCGATGCTTCTCGTTGCGCCCGCATCTGTGCCAATTGTTCCTCATTACTGCGAGTTGACTCAATTTTGGGTTGGGCGACAAAGGGACGAGATTTGATTGGCGCCACAACGGGTAGGATATCCGATTTTTTGGCTTGGTGGAGGGGTTGATGAGTTTCCATGGGATATTGGGGTGAATGGGATTGAATGAACTTTAACGACAACTCCGGGCTAGGAGAGGCGGGGGAATCTGGAGGTATAGGGCATAACCATTGACCCTAAACCCCTGACTCTAATCCGCTAATTTTTCCATAAACGAATAAAGATCAATATCAATCCCCGCATTTAAATCACTAATTTTTTTAATTTGCTCTTTATTGAAATGAATCGCGGGGATATCGGTATAGGCGTAAATGACACCACAGACTAACGCCTCGTAATGCAAACAGACTTGGACTAACGACTCCCAGCCCGTTTCGAGTTGGCTAAAAACTGACTCCAAGTGTAAATCTAACGCTTGTGTCGGGTCAAGTTCGGCGGCTGGATTCAGTTGAGATCTCACTTCCCACACACTAAACTTGCGGGTTCGGGTAGTTGTCCTGCCATTCGGATAAACCACCACATCACCTGTTTTCCACGTCTTGGTGGGTTTGATGCCTACCTGAGTCGTAATTTGGTCAGGATCAAGTTCAACCCCTGACAATTGGAAATAGGCATATACTTCATTCGTCTTTGCCATTATCTCCATCCCCTTATGGATTGGATTTTAGCTCAAAAATCATTAATATTAAGTCCTGTAAAATCTCCGGGCCCTCGTCCCCCTTTCGGTTTCACATAGATATTTCCGTCTCTATCCTTGTATAAATCACATTTAGCCGCCCCACCCTCACAATCTCGTTTCAGTTCATGAATATCTTCTCCAGCATCCTTAAGTTCTTGAATCTCTCCATTCGACAGTTTTCTATCACGCGAACCATCGCGTTCAGGATCATTTGGATCAATGTCTTGGGTTTGGGCTCTAAAAACGCCTCGAATAAAATCTTCTAAAGCCTCAATCTGGTTCTGTGTCACCTCCCCAGCTTGCTGAAGGATTGCTTTGGCTTTCTCAAGCGTATTATCAATACCCTTTGCCGACGCACTGACGTGTACCCAGATAACCCTGGTATTCCAAATAACGAACGGGCGATCGCGAAACCTGGATACACCTTGAATACCGGGATACATCCATCTAGCGTTTGCCATTTTGTACCACGGGCGCTACCTCTTTGGGTACGGCAATGCCGTACCCCTACGATATCGGGCGTTTGTATGTAAATCCTGAATCCTTATAACCAACCTGCGATCGCATCACCCAAATATACCAAGAATACCAAAGAGCGATCGCGAAACCTGGATACACCTTGAATACCGAGATTTTGTGACACAGGCGTCACCTGTAGGGGCACGGCAATGCCGTGCCCAAATGTCTAAAGAAGCGAATCAGCCAAAGGGCGCACGTCGGTGCGCCCCTACGATCACCAGCCTTGCATTTCCCCTTGACCTATCGGACGTTCCACCTTCAGACATTCCTGAATCGCCGCCTGCTTAATATGCTTCATCTGCACCGCTTCCCCAGCACCCGCCGCTAAAAACGCCGCATTCATGGCAATCGTCTTAATATTCCCCCCTGCCATGTTCAACTGTCCCAACTTCTTAAAATCCAACCCCTCTGTCGGTGTCTGTTGGGGAAACACCCGCCGCCAGATTTCCTCTCGTTCTTGGGCACCGGGATAGGGAAACTTAATAATAAACCGAATCCGGCGAATAAACGCCTGATCCAACGCCGTCTGAATATTGGTCGTCAATATCGCCAATCCCCGATACGTCTCCATCCGTTGCAACAAATAACTCACCTCAATATTGGCATGACGGTCATGGGAATCCTTCACTTCAGAACGTTTGCCAAACAGCGCATCCGCCTCATCAAAGAGCAAAATCGCCCCACTTCCTTCCGCGCCATCAAAGATGCGCCGCAGATTCTTCTCCGTCTCGCCAATATACTTACTCACCACCGCACTCAAATCGATGCGATAGACATCCAAGCGTAAGGTATTCCCCAATACCTCCGCCGCTAGGGTTTTCCCAGTCCCCGACATCCCAGCAAATAGGGCATTTATTCCCAATCCCCGCTGATTCTTATGGGCAAATCCCCAGGTTTCATAGACCCTTCCTCGTTGCTGCACCTGTACCACCATTTCCCGCAGCATCCCCTTCTCTTTCTCCGGTAAAATTAAATCCTCCCATTCCGCTGTTGTCTCTATCCGCACTGCCAAGTCCTGCAACTGGGGACGGGCTTGGGTGCGGCAAATTTCCCACAGGGGACTTTTTGCTACATCTAAGGTGACAGGTTTCGGCGGTGGGGTTTCGGTATCGGTATGCCTTGTTACTCGGCGTTTGCGGGTGGGTTTGGTTTCCTCTACGGGTTCAGGTGCAGGGGTGGCTGTGGCGGCTTCTTTGTTGGCGATGTCCTCCTCCAGACTCGTTTGTGCTTGGATACATACCGTATAAATATCCCTGACACTCAGTTGAAACTGAGACACCAAGGCTTCAATCTCCGCCTCCAGATGCACGGCTTTCTCCCCTAAAGCCCCTTGCCAAATCACCTTCTGTTCCTCCGGTGTGGGTGGCTGCACCTCCCAGGTAATTAGCGATCGCATTCGTTGTCGCCCAGGTTCTCGACTACTAACAATCAGGGGCAGATTAATCGTATCGATAAATTCGGATAACCCAGAGTTCATCCCCTCATCCATCTCATCCCCATCCAGGAATAGCACCGAATGACTCAATAGCCATTCCCGTTCACACAACTGCTTAACTAAATTCAGACTTCCCCCCTGAAACGTTAGCGCTGCTACAGATAAGCGATGGAGGTTCAAATTCAACTGACGACAAACCGCTGCCGCGATCGCACTTTTACTTAACCCATCCACCCCCGATAACCATACCACAGGCAACAATGTCCTAGATGACTCGACCCAAGTTGCCCCAATTTGCGCCACAATCTGCTCATGGGATGGCGGTAAAACGGCATAATCCTGTGCCTCCACCGATAACGGCTGCACCATTTCCCGCAATCGCGAATCAATATAATCGTCCCCCAACAGATAACTCCGACTCTTCACGACATACCCGATTCCCCATTCTGTATCCTTCGCTACTGACATTTTCTTAGCGTTCCTCTTATTTTTTCGGCTAAATTTATCCCGTTTTGATAATTGGAACTATTCTTTCCCCAAAAAAGGTTTGAATATTTAAATCAGTGGAAATTCTTAACAAAACCTCATAATCGCTCGTTTTTTACGCCGTTGACGAAATAATTAACGAATTTTAAAGGGTTCTGGCGATTGTGAGAGGCTTGTGCGATTTTGGGGTATAGTATTTATTGTGGTTGTGGTGTAAGCAAAATTTATCTTAACGCCGCTAGACTCTTTAAATCTTGGTAAAACATTGTATAAGTTCCGATTTTTATGTCACGCCCAACCTCCCCTCGGACATAAGTATTTTGTTAAAGTTAGGATAAAAATTATTACAAGGTCTTGACAAAAACACAGATTACAAAGAATAAGGAAATGGCACAGACAGAATACTAATCGGTCAAATTCTTACAGGATAAGCAATGGTGAAAGCCCTCGCGATTTATCCGAGGGATGAAACCGAGCGAGGCGTTTAGCCTAGCAA
>NZ_JBKHUP010000151.1:0-13975 GCF_046565525.1 Coleofasciculus sp.
TACCAATTCCCAAATACCAATCCCCAAATACCAATCCCCAAATACCAATCCCCAAATACCAATCCCCAAATACCAATCCCCAAATCCCAATCCCCAAATACCAATTCCCAAATACCAATCCCCAAATACCAATCCCCAAATACCAATCCCCAAATACCAATCCCCAAATACCAATTCCCAATCAAATGGCAATACAATTGAAACTAAAGACTTTTTCGCCCAATCGCTGCCATCATGACATCAACGCCAGCTCAATGTGAGAACCTACAAGCCCAAGTAGATAGTCTTCTACAATTATTGCATCAAGAGCCATTCCTACGAGCATCCCAGGATATCACCTCTGTTCAAGCCTCTCTCCTAAAAGCAATTTCTCCCACATTTGAGATTGTCTTTGGGGGTGCATTTAGTGCGGGGAAATCGATGCTGATTAATGCACTATTGGAACGGGAACTGCTTTATAGCGCCGAGGGACACGCCACAGGTACAGAATGTTATATCGCTTATGCGGATATGGATCAAGAACGAGTGGTGTTGACGTTTTTGAGTGAAGTAGAGATTCGGGAACAGGCGGTAGCACTATGTCAGAAATTGGGATTATCCGCCGCCGCGAAAGCTGCGAATCATATTCATAAACCTGAAGAAATTAATACTCTACGCCAAGGATGTCAAGAGATTATCCAGCAGGAAGGGGGAGAGAGTAAATCAGAACGCGCCAAACAAGCAAAGGCATTGGACTTGCTAATGGCGGGGTTTTTGGCAAACCGCGATCGCATCCATTCTAGCAGCCATGGGACTTATTCGATGGAGCAGTTTGATTTTTCTAATCTCAAAGAAGCGGCGGGTTATGCACGTCGGGGGAGTAATAGTGCGGTTCTCAAGCGGATTGAATATTATTGCCATCATCCCCTATTACAAGATGGTAATGTTTTGATTGATATGCCAGGAATTGATGCGCCTGTTAAGCAAGATGCCCAGTTAACTTATACCAAGATAGAAAATCCAGACACCTCAGCCGTGGTTTGTGTGTTGAAACCAGCCTTAGCCGGGGATATGACAACCGAGGAAACGCAACTGCTGGAGACAATTCGCAGTAATCCAGGAATACGCGATCGCGTATTTTATATTTTCAATCGCATTGATGAAACCTGGTATAACAGCCAACTGCGACAGCGGTTAGATGAGTTGATTCGTAGCCAATTTTGGGATACACCCAAGGTTCACAAAACCAGCGGATTACTGGGATTTTATGGCAGTCAAATCAAGCATACCAGTGGACGCGATCGCTTTGGCTTAGATTCTATTTTAGCAGAGGCTGTTAGAGGAACGGGTATTCAAGAGGAAACGCCACAATTCGTAAATGAGTTTAATCGTTATTGTGGTTCCGGTAAATTAGTTGGTAGTGAGTTTAAAGCCTCTGTCAGGGGTTATGAAACCCCAGCAGAGAACTATGTACGGATTCTCAGTGAATGGGGAATGCCACTCATTGAGAAACTTATTCGAGATAGTGGAATTGAAGAGTTTCGCACATCCATTACTAGCTACCTCACCGAAGAAAAGCGTCCGCAGTTATTTGCCAATCTAGCTGATGACTTACAACCCTTATGCATTAATCTCAAGAAACATTATCTGGCTATTCAGCGAAATTTAGACAGTCAACCTCACGAAATAGAGGCGATGAAAGCCCAGGAGTTAGAACGGCTGAATCAGGAATTGCAGCAGGTAGGGAGAGAATTTTGTATTCACATTGCTGAAGAAGTAAATCAGGCGGTAACCAATAGCTGTAATGCCTTTGAGATAGAATTTCACCAACTCCAAACTCAAATGATTCAACGCCTCGATGAATTACTCAATACATTCTCAGTAGCCCAAGCCTATAGTCGTGCTACTCGCAGCCATCCCCGTAATGCAACCGCACCTTTAATTGCCGTTTTAGTCGAGGCGCTTTATTATTTGGCGAATCAGTTAGAAGATGTTTTAGTCGAAGCATCTCAACAGGTAGCCTCTCACTTTTTTGCTTATCTGATGGAACAAATACGCCGCAGTGATTATTACAGTCAACTCTATCGATTATTGGGAAATGATGGCGGAATTGAGCAACAGTTAAAGGCGGTGGAAAAGCTAGTCTGTCAGGCGTTAGCCAGTGAAGCGCGAACAGAGTGTGACAGATATGTGCGAGAAAGTCCCCGTTTTTATGATGAAGGCACATTTTCAATTTATCAATTCCGGCAAACGTTACAGCAAACCTCACAGGGGTATGATGCGGAAAGTATGATTGAAGCTGAACCTGCGATTCGGCAGTTATTGAAATTAGATTTTGAACCCAAAGTCTCAAAATCTATTCGCCGCAATTTCCGCCAAACGGTTAATCAAACTCTGAAAACGATGTTATTACATAAGGCAGATGAACAGGCGGATCGTATTTTACAGCAGTATCCCAATGCTCGTGCGTATTTAGAGCAAACCTTGGAAAAAGAAGCGGAGGAGAAAATTAAACAGAATCAGCGAATGCAAGAGGAAGTTGAGCAAAAGATTGTGGATTACAATCAAGCCGTTGCTGGGATTAATTATTGTTTACAGGCGATGAAGTTAGACAGGCATCATCAACTACCGACAATTGAGGAGTCAGATTTAAGTATAGTGCTAATTTCAGATGAAGTGGAAAACTTAGCTGAGAATACAGTGGTCTCAGCAGATTCTGATCTACAATGAAACAAAAATAAGTTTGCTTGAAAGTCTAGAACTAGATATGACCGATCAATTTAAGCCGTTAGATGATGTCGCTGAAGATCAACAGACTGTTTTGTCCTTTGACAATTCTATGTACAAAGTCGGAGAATTTATGAGAGAGATGAAGAGTGCATTGCCAATTCCCATTTATTGTAGGGGTACAAGGCTTGCGCCCGAAACGCCCATGAACAGCAGCAAGGCAAAATTCAACTGATACTTGACATGGACGATAATTTCAAACTACTGGATCTTAATGATGAAGATGTTTTGTATTTTAGTGATGATTCATTATTTAAATTTGGTTATTTTAAGAAAAAAACACAAACTGAAATACAAAATAGAACAACAAGTCAAAGAACAATAAATGCTATAAGAAATCAGTTTACAAACTGGAGCATAAATAATTTACAGGGATGTCAGGCAAACGATATAACCATAAAATTTTTATTGCCCAATGATGCAAAAGAGTGTGAAATTTTAAGATTGGGCTATCAAAAATGGCAAAAATGAAAACTTCTGATTGAAGTAGATTTGAACTATAGTGCTGTTTCTGATGAACCTAACAATCAACCACAATGGGAAATTCAGGAAATGAACTTCTATTTTAAGCCTGATGAACCCGAAATTCCCCAGCCAGAATCGCCACTTGATGATTTGCGTCAAAGGATCAACCAAGAAA
Source organism: Coleofasciculus sp. (assembly GCF_046565525.1). NCBI lineage: Bacteria > Bacillati > Cyanobacteriota > Cyanophyceae > Coleofasciculales > Coleofasciculaceae > Coleofasciculus > Coleofasciculus sp. The sequence continues at coordinate 3,407 of NZ_JBKHUP010000151.1, forward strand.
ATCAACCATAAAACCAATAAACAAAACACCACCAATTCCTATTTATTGTAGGGGCGCAAGGCTTGCGCCCGAAACGCCATAAAATCAATGAAAAAAACACCTCGAATTCCCATTCCTCCAGAAGTGAGAAACTATGTTTTTGAACGCGACAATTACAAATGCAAAAGCTGCGGTAAAACCCACCTAGACACCCAACTCCAAATTGATCATATTATTCCCCTTGCCCGTGGAGGTCAAAATGATATTAGTAACCTACAAACTCTCTGCCGTTCCTGTAACCTCAAGAAAAAACATCATCTCGATCCTCGCTTCCGGCGTCACTTCAGTAGTTAGATAGTATTGTTAAAGTTCATATTTAACTAGAGTTGATAATAACACCAAAACTATAGCGTTTCTCATCAGAATTAGGTGCTTATTTGGGGGCGTAAGCCTTCATCAGTGTTTACTTAAAGCTAGAACCGTTACTTAAGAAGAGATCCCCCCTAGCCCCCTTTTTAGATCCCCCTCCCGTCCCCCTTTTTAAGGGGGAAGCCAGATGATGCTTCGCTTTTTGTTCCATGGGGAACTTAGGGGAATATCCTTATCACATCATCCAGCCGGTATTAAACGATAGGGAATTGAAAGTCCAACTTTCTTTTTAGATGGTTCCAGAGGTTTCCTGCAATGTCTTTACAATATTTTTGCTCTGTTCTGGTTCCTCTGAGGGAAATAATAACGGGGCAATCCAACCGAATAGAATCCCGCCAATGACCACAATTTCCACAACAATCAGTAGCGTATTTCGTTTCATCTCATGTTTTTCTAAACAGTTATCATTTCCCCGTTTCCTGTTCCCTATCCTTACCACAACACTTATTCAGCAACCCCTAAGTATTCAACCGGATGTGATATTACCTATCTTGGCGCCGACCGAATGAACGCAGTGTCTGAATCCACTTTTTGGGAGAATCGTCTGGACGATAGTTTAGCTTAAATATGGATATCCATAATGGTAATCCTCCTACCTTTGCACTAATTAATAAGTGAATAGCTAAACATCCAACTAATATCACCCATCCCGTTAAGTGTAAATAATACCAGATATGATTTAATTCCCCATTGGGTAACCATTCTTCTTTGATCATACTGCCAGTCATCAAGGAAAAGGTAATGGCTAATAACATCACCGTATTAATAATCCGATGCAGGCTATACCAACCGATAGGTTTACCCAATTGTCTAAGTTTTTGAAACGAATCGGGTTGAATGAGGCGTTTAGACCCTAGATGAAAACTGTATAATGCAAACGCTGGCATTACCCCTAGGAGTAAGGTTTTGCCAAATGTACCATGAATGCCAATAATATCTGGAATTTGGGGCAGAGACAGTTGTCCGAATCGCCCATCATAGGTATCATAAACCCAGTAGGAGGTGATGATAGCTAAAATGGCAATCAGAGCATTGACACCATGCAACAGTCTCAGAAGTAAGGGTTGATAAGGGGTAGCACGAGACATGGTTCAGGTTATCTCGATCAAAATACTCATATAGAATAACACTCGCCCTGACAATATGAGTCAGGGCGGGTTTTGTTGATCCTTTCGCAGTTATTAAGCTGTTCGCTATTTAAACCTTAATGTCAACAACTGCAAAATCGTTGTAAGGTGAGCCTCTATCCCAATTCACAGGGATGGAAACTGCGTCACATGCGCCACTGCTTGCAGGGTGAGTTGACCTTCTTGGACCTGCAAATGATGCATACGTAGCGATATCCCTGGCATCTCAAAGTGACTCAAGTGTAATATTTTACCCGCCTTGGTTACTAATGCTTGAGTGAATTCTGGTGAGAGTTCTTTTCCTTGGGCGTATTCCACCTTCTCTAGTACCACGCTGCGCCCGTCATCACTCACTCTAGGAGTAGTGGTGAAGGACACTCGTTGAGTTTCATTACTTTGAGCTAGCCGGACGTCAGCATCAAAACCAACTCGACCTTCGGCTAAGAGGCGACAGTGTACCTGCTTGACGTTGAGAGTTTGCGGCTTACCATCCACCTGAACCTTGAGTGAGCGAAGCTGAATCCCTAATACATCTGAGTTGAAGGCACGGTTGAGATCAGCCTGAGCAATCACAATCCGTGCTGTTCCCTGAGTCGGTTGGGTCAGTTCAATGTTGCCCGTTAAGGCTTTGAAGGGAGCAACCGCAATGGTTTCTAGCCGGATAACCATCTCTTGTAGACGGATATCGTGTTCCATGATTAACCCCTCACCGTAAATCGCCAGGGATTCTAATTGACCCTTGGCTAACAGGGAAGGGTCTGTTTTAACTCGCACCTCGAGTTTTTTGGCATCATTGATTTGGCTGGAGAGCGCCAGCGTCGCAATTCTGTTCAGGGTCTGTTCTCCAAGGCGGTCTAGGGTCAGCACGCGATCGCTCCTTTATCAGCCGTGTTATCTTCTCATTATATTAAGAAACGTTAATTTGTGGAGCTACTCTGGGAGAGAAACACAGGCAGAAAATGAATGGAAAAAGAACAATTACAAAATCTTGACCAGCTTAGGATTCAATTTGTCCGCCTTCTCTGGTGCGACAATGCCAATATTATCCGGGGCAAGGCAGTCCACCGAAAAGCCTTATCCGAATACCTCATCCATGGTGTGGGTATTTCTGCGGCTCAACAAGCCATTCCGGTTATGTATGATGCGCCTGTTGCTGGGAGTGGGTTTGGACCTGTGGGGGAAATCCGTCTCGTGCCAGACTGGAGTACGCTGAACCCTTTACCCTATTGCCCAGGTCATGCCCGTGTCATGGGCGATATGATCCTAAATGGTGTGCCTTGGAGTCTTTGTCCACGCAATTTCCTCAAACGCATGATTGCAGAGGCTAACCAAGAGGGGTTAGAGGTGATTGCCGCATTTGAGAATGAGTTCTATCTCTTGCAGCGAAACGCTGAGGGCATTGTACCTGCGGATGAAACAGTATTTGCCTCGACGATGGCAATGGATTTGCATCAAGGGATTATTGATCACATCGCGGCAGCTTTGATTGAGCAGGGAATGCTAGTTGAACAATATTATCCCGAATCCGGTTCCGGTCAGCAGGAAATCTCCATCCTCTACACCAACGCCCTAAGTGCGGCAGATCAACAGATTGCCTTCCGGGAAACTGTCAAAGCGATCGCTCTCCAACATTATCGTATCGCTTCATTCTTACCGAAAATCTTTGCTGATCAAGCGGGTAGCGGGTGTCACCTACACCTGAGTCTCTGGCGAGAGGGCAAAAATCTCATCCCCTATCCAGACGGAAATGGCGAACTTTCGGATATTGCGCGTCATTTTATAGCTGGAATTCTGCACCACCTACCAGCCCTGATGGCATTGACAACACCCACTACCAATTCTTACCGTCGCTTGCTACCCCGGTGTTGGAGTGGGGCATTCCGGTGTTGGGGATTAGATAATCGGGAAGCGGCTGTGCGTGTCCCTACCCATCCTGAACCCCTGAGTCCGTCTCATTTTGAATTCAAAACCGTGGATGCTACGGCGAATCCCTACTTAGCATTAGGGGCAACGATTGCAGCGGGACTTGATGGTATCCGCCAAGGCTTAGAACTGGCAACGCCTGTATCGGTAGATCCGGGTACGATGACAGATGCTGAACGCCAAGCGGCTAATATTGAACGATTGCCCAGTACGTTAGCTGAGTCGATAGAACAGCTTAGAAATGACTCGGTACTCCTCGACGCTTTGGGTGAAGAGTTGGCTCATGTTTATTTAGCAGTACGACAAGCCGAGTGGGAGGCGATGATGGGTTTCGATTTAGACGCCGAAGTCAAGCTTTTATTAGAGCGATATTGAATTGGCACAGCTAAGGTGGGCAATGCCCACCCTACTGTAACTTCACAAATTTTTAATTAAAGCATTATAGCCAGAGAGACGCGCCATGGCACGTCTCTACAAAAGATATTTGTGTCTATCCAACCGATCAGGATTTATTCAGAAACGCCTGAATTTGACCAATAGCCGCTCCAGCAATGTTGAACAAAGCCCAACTTGCGGCTAAGAGGATAGGCAACAAGACAATGAGTAACCGCCAATCCATAGTTTCACCTACCTCGCTTAATGCTCAAATTTATTTGACAATCTCCCTTCTGGAAGAAGGAAGATTCTATGGAAATTTCGTTCCATATATCCCGATAAACGGGTTCCCAGGCACACAACGTGGGTCCTTTAGGGGCGCTGTGTTATCTCCTTAAAACCCTGTCAATTCAGAGTTGGGCGTTTCAAACAGCTCTTGCTGTTTGGGTTTCGCCGAGTCCCGGCGTACCTTATCGAATCAAGAAATCTCTGACTTTGCAGCCATGAAAAATCTTGCCCTATTGTACCAGTTGACAGCGAATAAATTCGCCGCGTCGGATTTCATCTCCGATTTGAAAAATACGGGGCTTCCATCCTCCCGCTCTTTATCTGTGAAGGATTCTCATATCATAGTTTTAACCAAATTATGCGCCCAAAAGTCAATAGGTAGCAAGTTTTTTTTCAACGTCGGTAAGCATGTCAGTCTCCACGTTCTTATTCAGATGAGTGAAACCCCAAATCTGTGCCTTTTCCCCCATGAACCAAAGCTAGCTTTTGGTAGCGCCGCGCATGTTCGATTAATTCAGCCGCCTCAGTTTCAGAAATATCACGGACTTTTCGCGCCGGAATGCCAACTACCAGCGATAAAGGGGCAACATCTTTGGTCACCAATGCCCCAGCACCGACAACGCTGCCATATCCTACCCGCACACCATCTAGGACAATCGCACCAATCCCAATCAGACATCCCCGTTCAATATGGGCTGAATGGACGACAGCCCGATGTCCAATTGTCACATGGTCTTCCAGAATTGTCGGCTTACCTGGATCACCATGTAAAATAGCGCCATCCTGAATATTGGTGCATTCACCAATTTCAATGCCCTCGACATCGCCCCGAACCACAGCGCCATACCAAATACTAACTCCTGGCGCGATCGCGACTTTACCCATAACTACCGCATTGGGCGCAACAAAGGCGGCTTGAGACAAATCAACAGCAGACCAATAGGAGGGAGTTGCAGGAAACTGGGGATAAGAATCAGTCACGATTGCCTATAAAACAGATGAGTGTGTTCGAGCGTATTCTATAATTGATGAAGCCACAGATATATTTATACAGGTACTAGCGCAATCGCCGAATGAATGACGATACCTTCAACCCTAGATGATTAATCCTAGTTTACAGTACCCCATATTCGGTTCAGAGATTCAATGTCCTCACTGTCGGCAGTCTATTCCGGCATTGACATTGACCGATACCTATTTGTGTCCCCGGCATGGCGCTTTCGAGGCAGACCCCAAAACTGAAGAACTCATCCATTTACAATCGGGGCGTCACTGGCGTCAATGGCAGGGTGAATGGTATCGTCAGCATACCCATCCAGATGGGATTCGCTTTGAAATTCACGAAGCCCTTGATCGCCTGTACACTCAAGGCTATCGGGCAACACGGGTGATTATTGCCAGTCGCTATCGAGACTTAGTTAGCGCCTATCTGGAACGAAGTACCCCCTGGCGCGGACAATCTGAACCGGGACGTCCCCGACTTTATGGCTTACCCGTAGCATTTAGCCCTGATCCAGGCGAGGAACCCTGTTGGGAAGTGATTAACTTCAATTTGGAAAAAGAGCCAGGAATTCCAGTACGCTATCCTTATTTTCGATTATTTGAGTAAGTTTCATTGGTCATTGGTCATTGGTCATTTGTCATTTCAGGACTTACGCACAAACGCCATTTATGGTAGGGGTACGGCAATGAAAGAGCCCCTATAGGTAGCGCCTGTACCGTCAAGAAAACGGAAGTCCTAATTTGTCATTTGTTTGCTTCCCTATCACTAAGTCGGGGCGGGTTTAGTTAAGTTAGGAGTTTGAGTTGAAGTGTTAGTGGTAAAACCCGCCCCTACAGAGATCAACAATTAAAATCATTTGTGAATCATGCATCATGCTTCAATTCGCACGGCTGATATTCATCGCGCGATCGCGTTCTACGAACAATTAGGTTTCACAATCTCCGAACGCTTCACGGCGGGAATTACACTCGCCTGTTGGATGGAGGGATTAGACGGACGAATTGAACTGATTCAAATCCCTGAACCTAAACCTGCACCCGATGCTTTTGGTGACGAACATTATGTCGGTTACTATCATCTTTCCTTTGATCTCACTGAAACAGTTGCCGATTTACCCAGTTGGCTGGAATCGCTACAACAGAGCATGGAGGAAGCATCGAGTCAAAATCCGGATCAGTTTCAACCCCTGAAAATTCTTTTAGAACCCACTCAACAAATTATCGGCGATCGCGTGTACGAGGTAGCTTTTATTGCGGATACCGATGGATTACCTTTGGAATTTATCCGAGTCTTGGCAACCCGCCAAGGATAAGTAGGTCGGTGGAAATAAACTTAACTATGTTAAGTTATGGAAATATCTATTAAACCCTTACAAATGACAAATGACAAATGACAAATGACGATCTCCACCGTTAACTTTAATTGTCAGGGTCTTCCGTACTTAGTGTGATAAGCTATCAGCTTAACATAATAGACTTGCTAGTCACGGTATCCGTAAATCTGTAGGGGCGGGTTTCACTGCTATCTGTTCAATTGCACCTAGATGGAACTAAACCCGCCCCGATTGGCAGGTTTCATGATTTCCTGTGAAAAGTTAGAGTGTGGGTTTCGACTTCGCTCAACCCAACAAATTAGGCTACAGTTATTGGTGGGTTACGGCGGATATTCAATTAAAGGTTTACTTGAGAAAGAGTATGACCGCCTAACCCACTCTACGGATATACCCGGATTGAGATGATGAATTAACATAACAGTATTCTTATTTTCGGCACTGCATATTGAGGCTCAAGGGTACTGACTTAAGGCTGGTGGGCAATGCCCACCCTACGGGATACCCAGGGTTTCGGCGACTCGGATTCTCTGAAGTGCCTCTAGAGGGTACAATGCTCAAATCAAAGGAGCAGTATTATTAACCGTATGCCTGGGTTTCATCTTCTAAATCGCTATTTCTTGCCCATTCTACTTTTTAGCTTGTGCCTTAGCGCCGTGCTGCTCTTCTCTAATACAGCAACTTTGAGTCAAACTCCTCTACCCAACACTAACTCTGATTCCTCATTGTCTCTCACTGAAACGGTTCGCAAAACTCTACTGGACAACGGTTTAACCGTTCTCACCAAAGAAGTCCATTATACCCCTGTTGTCACTGTCCAGGTATGGTATAATGTTGGTTCGCGCAATGAACCGCCAGGATTAAATGGAATCTCGCACCAGCTCGAACATTTAATGTTTAAAGGCACGACCAATCGCCCGATTCAATTTGGTCGCTTGCTGAGTGCTTTAGGCGCAGAATCCAATGCCTTCACCAGTTACGACCAAACGGCATATTACAACACCGTTAAGCGCGATAAACTCGACGCCCTGCTGATTCTAGAAGCAGATCGGATGCAAAATACCCAGATTAATAGCGAACAACTCGCGACGGAGAAAAGGGTGGTCATCTCAGAGTTGGAAGGGTATGAAAATGACCCAGAATATCGCCTTGATAGTGTGGTCATGGGGCAAGTTTTTCCTGACCATGCCTATGGTTTACCCGTTGGTGGTACTCAGGACGATGTGGAACGTTTTACCCTGGAACAGATTAAAGGTTATTATCGCACGTATTACAGTCCTGACAATGCCACTGTGATTATTGTTGGTGATTTTGAAACCGACAGGGTTCTGAATGCGGTTAATCAGTATTTTGGTACAATCGGTGTCAGTCAGCAGGATTTAGACAGGGTGGGTTCCAATACGGCAAGGGATAGAGGATCAGGGGGTGTAGGGGCGGGTTTGACGGATAACTTATGGCGCCAAACCGATAACTTGACTAAACCCGCCCTTCTAGGGGAAGCAGCGGAGAATCCTGTGATTTTGCAACAACCCGGTAGTGCGGCGCTGGTGCAGGTGGTTTACCCTCTACCTGATATTAATCACCCCGATGTTCCGGCGATTGATGTGATGGATTACATTTTGACATCGGGACGTAGTTCTCGTATCTATCAAGCCTTAGTGGAGTCCGGATTGGCAAGTGATGCGGGGGGGTATGCCGCGAATTTCCGGGATAAGGGCTGGTATGCTCTATTTGTTACGACTGATCCAGGTGAAGATCTTAACGCGATTGATAACGTCCTGCAAGATGCGATCGCGTCTTTACAAAACCAAGGCGTGACTGATGCTGAACTCAACCGCGCCAAAGCTCAACTCAAAGCAGGACTGATTCTAGAAAACCGCGATGTCACGAGTCAAGGGTTTCAATTAGGGGTGGATCACACCACGGCGGGGGATTATCGCTTCATCGATTGCTATTTAGCCGCCATCGCCCAAGTATCAAGCCAAGACGTGCAGCGCGTTGCCCAACAGTATCTTACTCCGCAACAACGTACTGTTGGCTTGTTTAAACCGACTCAAATTCAGGATGAACCCAGTCGCGGTATCGGTAGTTTTAGTAAAACAACTGAACATTTTTATGCTGAGTCTCCAGCCGAACCCGCAGAAGTCGCCCAGTATTTGCCCCCTGTCGTTTCTGATTCAACCTTGGCAACAAACCAACCCCTACCCGAACAATTTATTTTAAACTCAGGGATACAGGTGCTACTTTTGCGCGATCGCAGTACGCCAACGGTGACTTTAAATGGATATATTCCAGCAGGGAAAGTCTATGATCCCCCTCAAAAGTCGGGTTTAGCGGAACTCACGGCTGAAAATCTGATGAATGGAACTCAGACTCAGGATGCGTTGATCCTTGCTCAACGTTTAGAAGATCGGGGCATTAATTTAGAATTTTATACGGCGCGGGAAGGTACATTTATAAGTGCTAGTTCTCTATCTAGTGATCTGTCTTCTTTAATTCCAATCCTCAGCGATGTTTTGCAACAGGCTACATTTCCGGCGGAACAATTGGAATTAAGCCGTCAAAGGGCATTAACCGATCTGCAAATCGAATTAGATGACCCCGCTTCTTTGGCACAGCGTACCTTAGCCCAAACCCTTTATCCAGAAAATCATCCCTTTCACAGTTTCCCGACGTCTGAAAGCCTGAGTCAAATTACTCGTGATGATGTAGTGCAATTCTATCAGGAGTATTATCGTCCTGATAATACCATCCTGACGCTGGTTGGGGACTTTGAACCCCAGCAGGTACTATCACTCCTAGAACAGGAATTCAGCACTTGGACAACCACAGGAAAGCCGCCTCAGTTAACGATTCCTGCGGTTGAGCTACCTTCTAGGGTGGTGCGTCTCAATCGAGTGTTACCCGGGAAATCCCAATCGGTGACGTTTATGGGTACTGACGCGATTAATCGCACTGATCCGCGATACTATGCGGCGTTAGTTCTCAATCAAATTGTCGGTGGCGATACTTTAGCCAGTCGTTTGGGAACCGTGATTCGCGATCGCTTAGGCTTAACTTATGGGATTTACAGTTCCTTTCAGACAGGAATACACGACGGTTCCTTTGTGATTGAAATGCAGACAGCCCCCGAAGATGCTCAAGGTGCGATCGCGAATACGATTAATTTACTGCAACAGATACAGGCGCAAGGAGTTACAGCAACAGAAGTAGCTACAGCTAAACGCTCAATTACCAGCCAATATCCAGTGACACTTGCCCATCCTGACAACTTAGCCCAAACCATTCTCGACAATCAAGTTTATGGGTTAACCTCCAATGAACTGCGGGAATTTGTCCGTCACATTGAAGCGGTTAGCTTAGAACAAGTCAATCAGGCGGCGAAAGAATTACTCCATCCTGATAATCTGGTAATCGTAACAGCAGGTTCAGTATGAGGCTAATAAAAATGTCCTTAAATCGTTTCGTAGTAGGGGTTTTAGCCCCAAATAGTCACCTCTGGCAAAATCAATGGCTTCGCCGATGCTTAACCGCAATCATTGGACTAATTCTAGGAATTAACGTAGTATGCTTCCCAGCGATCGCGGCGACTTCAGCCATAGAGGTCAACGTGAGTTTAGGCAATCAAGCGGATGAATTGAAGTTCTTCCCCAACCAATTTGAGTTTATCGCAGGTAAACGCTATAAACTGTTGCTAGATAATCCCAGTCCCCAAAAGCACTACTTCACCGCCAAAGACTTCGCTGATGCGAGTTGGACTCAAAAAGTTGAAGCTGCCAAAGTAGAGGTTAAAGGGGCAATCCATGAACTGGAACTGAAACCAACTGGTGAAGCTGAATGGGTATTTGTGCCGATGAAACCGGGAACTTATGAACTCCATTGTTCAATTCCTGGACATACAGAAGCAGGTATGGTAGGAGAAATTACAATAAAACCTTCATAACGAGTTAAGTTAGCAGTTAGCAGTTATCAGTTATCAGTTATCAGTTATCAGTTATCAGTTAGCAGTTAGCAGTTAGCAGTTAGCAGTTAGCAGTTAGCAGTTATCAGTTATCAGTTATCAGTTATCAGTTATCAGTTATCAGTTATCAGTTATCAGTTATCAGTTATCAGTT
>NZ_JBKHUP010000152.1:0-13945 GCF_046565525.1 Coleofasciculus sp.
ACGCAAGCGAAAACCAAGCTAAAAATCTTAGGGCTTGAGACCCCGTAACAAAGCTTTTAAGAGTAGCGCACCTGTAATAAGGCGGTTGAGAAATCCAGCATACCTTAATGGCGCTGAAAATAACGGATTAAAGCAGCAAAGTTTCTCAAATTACTACAATTACAGACTTTGAGTAGGGCGAGTTTCGTCCGATTTTAAGCCTGTGGACTGGTTGAGTGCCGACACCGCCAGAGTGAAACAGGAAGCAATCCGGATAATGTCTAACAAGATCCAATGTTGTCTAGCTTTGTCCAAGTGTTGTAGAACGGCTGCATCTTGTCCCGATTTTTCCGGGCTTGCCCCAGGCGGTGGAGTCGGTGTATCAGCCTTTGTTGATGTTGCCGAGGTTGTGCTGTCTGGGCTCTCCCGTACTTATGGTGATAATAAAATCTTATAAATTAAGCCAAAGTCTTACAGTGTAATAGTCATCAATAGTTAAAACCCCAAAATAACGCTGCGCCATTACGAATTCAGAGATTTGGTTTATTTTGGTCTGTTCTTTACTGTGATGTCGCAACAGCTAGTTGCAAATGGGAAAAAACTTAGACCATTCCAGAATTAATCTCCAGAAATATGAACCACAACCTCCCGATTGTGTCTCTGCTGGCGATGCTCCCAAATATAAATTCCTTGCCATGTTCCTAACATCAATCTACCATTGCCAATAGGAATCTGTTCTGAGGTTTTGGTTAAAGCTGTCCGGATATGAGCGGGCATATCATCGGGTCCTTCGGTATCGTGGATGTAGCTGCCATCTTCTGGCACTAATTTGGCAAAGAAATTCGATAAATCAGTTAGAACATCGGGGTCAGCATTTTCTTGAATCACCAGACTGGCTGAAGTGTGGCGCAAAAATACGGTACAAAGTCCGGTGCCAATGCCTGACTCCTCAACGATGTCTTTGACGTTTGAGGTGATTCTGGTGAAGGATTTTCCCGTTGTCTTGATTGTAAATTTCTGTTGATAATGGGTCATCGATTCATTGAATTAGGACAGAGGTTCTCAATTGTTGGCTAGAAGGCTAACCCAGTTGCTTGAGTTCGTGTTCTTCGTGTTCTTCATCTTCTGGTAATTCTTCAGCATCCTCCTCATCGTCTTCGCGATCGCCAATTCCCAATTTCTCCGATAAGTGTGCGACTAAAGAGTCCTCCCCATCTACGTTTTCCACTTCATCAAATTCTGCTTCTGGGTTAATGTCGGGTGCTTCAGGTTCTACCTCGACGGATTCCACCTTTTCTAACGCTTCTGTTTCACCGCATTCCTCGTCAAGTTCCCTGGTTTGTGATTTTTCGATGCACTCGGTAACAACTTCTAGAAATTGTGTCTCACCCGCTTTATCTTCAACGTCATCCGCTAATTCCTCTAGAGTGTCAGCCATAACCTGTTCAGCGATGTCATCGGTATCCGATACCTCATCGGTATCTAATACCTCAGACTCATCCGCCTGTTCCACCTCAGGATCACGCCAAGGAGAATCATAACGATTCCACGGTAGAATTGGCTTGTTGGGCAGGTTGCGCGTCAACACCGTGATGTTGTCTGGGTCGGGTTCTGGTAAGTTTAACTGTTTCCCAGAAGAGTTATTGTGAACGTGTTGAGAAGTCATAATCGCAAGACCTAGCCAAAACTACTCAGGTCAATCAACGGCACAAAGTAAATCCCTAGAACATGCAAGGTAACAACCAAGGCTAACCCCCAGGTCACATAGGCAGAATATTGTAAGGATGATGAGACATCCTCCAATCGCTGCTTGTTTGCATTATAGGTCTCTACCAGGTTAACAATCATTCGCAGTTGATATTCCTCCGGTGACAGGACAAGATAACGTTCCAGAAATTTTTTATCGCCCAAATTGGGGCTAACGGCTAACTGGCGCGGTAAGAAGGCGTTGATCAGCAGAGTGAAATTTATCAGAAATCCTAGAAGCTCGGCAAGGCTAAACCCATTAGGAAAAAATAACAACCGTGATATGGTTAAGCTAGTGAACAGGGCGCCGTTGGTAACAAATAGGATATTTAACTTAGTGGTTAGGGTTTGGCTTTGCTCCCGTTGCTGATCAATGACCAAGCGTACATCATGAGCCGCTAATTCCAGGGTAGACGATGTGGAACTCTCTTTGTTGGGGTCTGAGGGTTTGGTTGTCTTGGTGGCTTTCGTCGTCTTGGTTGTCTTTGCCTTATTCGTTTCAGTCGTTTTGGGGGTTTGAGTCGGTTTGAGAGTTTCGGTGGTTTCTGAACTTTTCGGGTTCTTTGAGGTTTCCGTTGTCTTGGACGTTTTAGCTGTCTTCCCCTTCTCTGCAGTCTCTGGCGTTTTCGGCTTGTCTGACGTTTCAGTCAGTTCTGGAGTATTGGTTGTTTTCGGCGTTTCCGGTGTATCTGAGGTTTTCGGGGTAGGTGCGGTTTTGTCTAGCAGAGAATTCACAGTAGCTATCATGTCAGGTTAGAGAACTTTGATGAGTGAGTTTGCAAATAATGGACAACAGCTTGAGCGATCGCGTCAGCCCCATCTTTGGCGATAGGCTGGGATTGTTTGGGAGGATTTGGGGATTGGTGCAAAAAGTCCCAGCTACCGGGGAAAAATTCTTTGGGGGTCACAATTTGATGGTACGCATAATTTTGAATACCTTCCAGTAGGAAGGAGGATTCGGCAAAATCTTCGCGGGTGAGAGAGACAATGGGAATGTCTAGGCGTAGCGCTTCCGCAAAGGTGCTGTATCCCGGCTTAGACACCACTCGTCCGCACAAGGGCATAATATCCACAGGGCGATAGTCTCGACCCAAAAGTTTCAGTAAATTGGGTAAATCGGGGGCATTGGCGTCAAAGGTGATGAATTGCCAGTCGGGAAACTGGGACAGTGTATTGTAGGGAATTGCCTGTAAACCGAGTCCGCCAAAGCTGAGTAATACCGTTTTGTCTGGAGGTGAGGTTAAACTGAACCTTTCCCGCAACTGGCTGGCTGGATAACCGGGTGTCCCACCCGTGAGTCCCACATCAGTAATATTGGGAAATGCTGTCATCGGTTCGTGTAAGGGGAGACGAAACAAGCGATCGCATAAGCTATAACACTCGCCAATCCAATCCGCAATCTCCACAAATTCTCCACCCCACGCCCGGTAAATAAAGTCCCAGCCGAAGTTACTCAGCATCCAACCGGGAATCCCCGCCGTTTGGGCTATTTTCGCAGCTAAGGGTGGAATATCAGCTAGCACAAGTTCTACACGATTGGTTTTGATAAAATTAACTTCACTGGCAATTATTGAATTTTCGGATGCCCGAATTTGCTTGAGTTTTGCCAATGTCGCCGCTTTATCCATGGTCAAGCTATCGGACTGAATCACGCCAATATCAAAGGCGCGGGGGCGATGAATAAAATCTCCGGGAATATAAGAGTCCAACAACCAACGTGGGGCTGTGGTTACCAGCATCAGTAAGATGTCTGGACAGAGCTTTTGGATGGCGGCGGCGACACAAGCCGCACGAACCGCATGACCAAAGCCATGGTTGGTTATCGCAATGTATACAGTAGGTCGAGACATATTCAGGTGTTTAAAACGGGGAACAGGGAATAGGTAATTAGATAAGTCTTCGCTTAATTAATCTCGTTATTTATTTTATGGATGTTTTTTATTCTGTTTTTTTCAGTTAACTTATAAAACGACTTCACAGATTCCTATAATCCTATATAATCCTCTTAGGAATCCCGTTGAATTCAGATGAGCATCTGATTCAATTGCCGTAATTCACCACAAAGCAGGGTAATCTCTCAAGAAAATAAAATAACCCTGTTTCCGCGACCTGTCCGGGGTGGCTAGTTTTATCCTGAATTCATAAGGAAGTTTCTGTAGAACAAGACAAAACCCTTGGAAGGATTTAAGACTGTGACAGCCAAACGTAGCTTGAATGCTCGTCATCAAAATTTACATCCTGCTAATAAATTTTACACAAGGGAATATCAACCTGTTCCGCAAACGTTAGATAAAAAAGGCGATAGTTACCTGAATACATCTTTACAGAATGTGTCCAGCCTTGCCCTCTATAGCGTAGCGGCAATTGCTGCTCCAGGTTTTTCCCATCCCGCTTGGGCAAAGTCCTCAGTGCAGACAACCTATCAGCCTGATAGTGTTGTCCTGACTTCGATTGAACCGAGTGAAACTCAGGCAGGAACATCCGCAACATCAGCAACTAAGGCTCAAGCTGTTGCCTCACCAGAATCTATTATTGTCCAGGAATTTACGCCAGAATCCCTGCAGAAGGCAGACGGTAGACGGCAGACGGCAGACGGCTTGTTGAAGACAGAAGGCTTCAGCGCGAGGGCAGAAGGTTCTCTGAAAGCAGAATGGAAGGAGTCACTAATGCCTGAGCACCAATCACCAATTGAGGAGGATAGGGTCAGGCTGGAGTTTTCCGGGGAATCAAAATTAACCTTGCCAACCCAAGAGGCTTCTGAGTTGGAGATGGCATCGCCCGAATTGGACAGTCCTCACCTAGTTGTGCCAATAGGGGTGAGTGATAGACAGATAGAGGAAAATCGCCAACCTAGAGTGAGCATAGATACACGAGATGATCCTCATGTCAAGAGTTTTGCCGTAGATAGGGAAAACAAGGAAGTCAAGGAAAAAATACAATCTGTTGCCATTAATCCGAAAAAGCCCTGTAATGCGACTCAACAGACGATGTTGGCACAAGCACCAAATCAACCGACACAACCCTCACCCTGTCGGGAGGTCAACCGCTTGCAAGAGGAGTTGCGATCGCTAGAAGATATAGACACTCAAGCTCAATTACGCGCATCTCCAGCCCTGAGTATTGTCATTCCCACAGCTTATGGCGCTCATCGCAATACGGGGTTTGTCAGCGCCACTTATCAAGAACGCACCCGCTATAGTGATATTGATGATGGGGCTTTAGGTATTGGCATTGGTTTGGGCGATGCTGAAAAGTCTGTGGGGGTAGAACTTTCATACACACTTGCCAGTTTCGGTTCTAATCGGGATTTTGGCAGTGGCGGTTTTAATGCCAAAGTTCATCGCCGCTTACCCCAAGGTTGGGCGGTTGCGGCGGGGTGGAATGGCTTAATTAACCTGGGTGATGACAATGACTTTGAGCATTCGGTTTATGGCGTGGTGAGTAAGATTATTCGGACGCGAGAGGATATTAATCAACCCTTTAGTCGTATGGCAATAACGGCTGGAATTGGCAATGGACAGTTTCGCACGGAGGAGGCGGTAGAGGATGATAATGGCACGATTAATGTGTTTGGTAATGTTGCGGTGCGAGTGGCTGAACCTGTGAGTTTAATTGCTGAATGGACTGGACAAGACTTGGGCGTGGGTGTGTCCATTGCTCCCTTTAAAAATATCCCTTTGGTGATTACCCCAGCATTACGAGACATTGCGGGGGCTGGAGATGGTGCGCGGTTTGTCTTGGGTGCAGGTTTCGCGTTTGAATTTTGACCCAACGATAGGCTTACGGGAACGACGCCTGTGTAGGGGCGGGTTTTGCTACTATCGTTTCCTTTTCACAACAGATGTAACTCGCGCCCGCCCAGACTAAGTTTTGCATGAATTGAAATGTGGAGTAAATGTGATGAAAGTAAGGCAATGGATGGGTTGGACTATAACTACTGTATTAATGGGTAGTGGTTTGATAGCAATGTCTGCTAATGCTCAACCACCCAACCAGTCAGATATTACCGGAACAAACATCTGGAACAATACTGCACCCATTTTTGATCAGGATGGAAAATTAGATCCAGCTATATTAGAGAATGCCCGTCGTCTTGATCAAGCTTTAGAAGAGGCTTCAGAGCGTTGCTGTGATGCAGTTGCTCCAGTACGTCCGCGTCGATTTGCTAGAGAACCCGGAAATCCTAATCCAGCTTGTGCAGATTGTCTGGAGTTGAATCGTTTGGTTGAGGAAACCGAGATATTTTTGGATGAAGTCAATCGCACTCAGGTAGAGGGAGTCAACGCGAGTCGCAACCGTCTTTGGTAAATTTACGCACTAATCCCCAATCACCAATCAAGGTCAGAGTTAGCTGAGAAAATGCGATCGCGTCCTAAGGCTTTGGCTTTGTAGAGAGCGCGATCGGCTTTTTCGACTAACTCAGTGGGTGATAGTTGACCCGATGAAGTCGTCGTGGCGATTCCTAAACTGAGCGTTACCCAAGGATGAATGGGAGATTTGGCATGGGGACGCTTGAGTTTATCCATTTGGTAACGGATTTTTTGAGCAACGACAAAAGCGCCTGCAGTATCTGTATTGGCGAGAATCACGGCAAATTCTTCACCGCCATAGCGAGCAACTAAATCAGTCGGTCGTTGAGCCCCTTGGCATATCGCTTGAGCAACTTGCTTTAAACAATCATCCCCCACTAAATGACCATAGGTATCGTTGTAGGCTTTAAAAAAGTCAATATCACACAAGATCAAGGATAGCGGATTTAAGTTACGTCGAGAATTGAGTAATTCGTCGGCTAAGACTTGATCGAATCTACGGCGATTGGCAATTTGGGTTAAACTATCTATTTTGACGAGTTGCTGTAGGTGTTGATTATCTGTTTTTACCTTTTGATAAAGTTCTGACTGTTGAATGGCAATAGCCACCTGTTTTACTAACTGGTTTAAACAATCAATTTCCCAAGTTGCCCATTGACGAGACTGGGTGCAATGATGAGCGATTATTACACCCCATAATCGATGGTAAATAGATTGGGGATTTTTCATGTCAGACTCACTGTTTCTAATTGGTATGGCAAGAACAGATTGATCATGAAAAGTGAGTGATTTTGGCTCTAAGTTAGACTCTCCCCTATTATTGTTTAATTGAATAAGATTTTCATTTATAGACATTTTTTTTGGTAAATTCAGAAGTTCATTAATTGCCGCAATATCGGGATAACCATCACTATAATCAGCCGCTTCTAAAAGCAAAGTTTTGGATTTTTCTGCCTGATAGCGATAGATGAGAACACGATCTGTTTTCAGGAATTGACGGACTTGGGTTACAGTGGTGTGCAAAATTTCTTCGAGATCCAATGAGCGTCGGATCTGCTCAACCATGCGCTCTAAGATCCGCTCTCGTTTAGCCTGCTGTCGAATTGCCTCGCGATCGCGCTCACGTTCAATAGCGTAGCGTATGGCACGCACCAAGCCTTCCCCAGCAAACTGTCCCTTAACTAAATAATCTTGAGCGCCTTTACGAACGACCTCAATCGCCATCTTTTGATCGTTGAGAGAGGTTAACACAACAATAGGAGTAGTTGGCGCTTGTGCTTTGACTTGAACAACAGTATTTAATCCTTGACTATCCGGCAGAGACAAATCTAATAAAATAATGTCAAAGGTAAACTCTATCAAATATTTTAAACCATGGCTTAAGCGCTGAGCGTGAGTTAGAACAAATTGAGTTGTCTTGATCTGTAAAAACAATTCTTTTAGCAATTCGGCTTCAACAACATTATCCTCAACTAAAAGTATTTTTATGATTTGATTATCTCGTAAAATACCTGAACTGCATTTTAATTCATTCATGATTGTGATCCTAATTAATTACTGAAGTTTAAATTTTAGCTTAAGGATTAGGTTTTAGTATATTTTCATTCAATTGCTCATTCAGTCGTCTTAAAAGAATTTATTTCTTCTAGCTATTAGCTAAATCAAAGCGGCTGTATAGGCACATCAAGCAACTTGAGATATAATTAAATAATTTAGCTAATATTCATATCTTTCAGACTAATCAAATTAAAACTTGAGAGATAAAGGTTGGAGCTTCACTAAACCCCAGCTCCTCAAATGTCAGACTAACATCTGAGTTGTATAAATTGTTACTAACTTAAGATAGAAATTTGGTAGAAGCTAAGACGGATTTAAATTACGTATTCTTTGTTCCCTATTCCCTGTTCTCTTTGCTACAATCATGATCGACAGTTTGAATACCCAACAGCTTAGTGAATGACTGTGAGAATTTTCTCCTATCTTTGGGTTGAATTAGTTAAGTTAAGTTCCTGACCTTTAGGTGGATGATCAGATGAGAACACCAGTAAGCGTGCCAGTTCAGTAATATCATTGCTTCCAATAGCTCCCCAAAACATTATCGGTAAAACCCGCCCCGGAGAGAACTGTCAAAGAGAACGTATGGGAAGTGTCGTGAAGGTCTAGTCCCGTCTATTTCGTCTGTAGTCTTTGCCAAAGGGTAAAGCCCAGAAGAAAAACTATACTACCACTAGTAATAACAATCACCGTTGATGTCATACCTTGGAGTTTCATCGCTAGTCCGTTGGATGCCAACGTAACACCCCAAAGGGTCAAAGCAGCATGACGTTGAGAAAAACCCCAAGCTAATAAGCGGTGATGTAGATGATCTTTACCCGGAGTTTTCAGGGGGTTTTTTCCGGCTAGGAGTCGTCGGACAAATACCTGAGTTGTATCCAGTACAGGCAATAATAAAAAGAAAGCGGGCGGCACCAGAGCAAATACCGTCGTCACTTTTAGGTTACCTAAAATACTAGTAGCAGCTAGTACATAGCCAAAAAAGTAAGCACCCGCATCTCCCATAATGATCCGTGAAGGATGAAAGTTGTGCCGCAAAAATCCTAGTGCTGCACCTCCCAACGCGGCTAAAAGTAAGGTGGCGGCTGCTCTAGTTTCAAACTGCGCCGAAACTGCCAACAAACTCATGGCTGTGATAAAACTGATCCCACCCGCTAAACCATCCATTCCATCCATTAAATTAATGGCATTGGTAATTCCTACCACCCACAACCAAGTCAACACAATTGAAAATATCGGATCAATGGGAGTCCCAAATGGGGTCTCGATACGGATATCGCTGGCAATCAGCAATAGTGCGGTAAGCGTTTGACTAAAGAGGCGCACATACGCAGGTAGACCAAATTGGTCATCGATAAAGCCCACGAGGACAAGGATTGAACCACCGAGCAAAATCGTCAGCACTTGGGCTAAGACGCCTTCAATCACAATCGGTCTTAATAGAGTAGCCAAGACTAGCGCCGCTATGACACCCGCATAAATTGCCAATCCACCGGCGTTAGGTAGGGGTTCTTGGTTGAGTCGTCGAGCATTAGGTTGGTCAGCCCAACCCACTTGTAGGGCAAACGCGCGTACTGCAGGAATCAAACACCACGTTACCCCCCAAGCTAACCCGAAGGTGAATATAACTGCTAACCAGCCACTGCCATTGGGGTTGGCAATGCCGAGAGACTCTAGGAAGCTGTACAAATCTATCTCCCATTTTACGCTCAGACTGCCAATTATTATTAATCTCAACTTTACCGGAATCAATTCGTCAAAGCGCTACAGCGATTTTGGAGATTGGCTCCAGTATTCAGTAGTAGTACTTACTGAAAACCATTCTATCGATCCGGATTGCTGAGGCATAGTCATCATCAGGGCAGTTGGGTTAACATGGTACGCTCAACTCATTGTAACGGCAAGGAAGAAGATTGTTTTGCTGTAATGTTGCCACAAATGATTCATAAGGACAGCCTGTTTTCCATCCGATCATCTCAATTGTTCCTCACACCCGACACTCTGCACCCGACACCCTGCTGAGTATTCCAGTAACTTATTTGGGGCTTGCTGCACAAGTCCAAAACCCTTAGCTATCAATGCTTTGAGTAGTATTGATATTGGCTCCTCTTCAAGGAAAAAGGGTGAAACCCTTTCATACCCTTGCACCGCTATCAGGAAAAATGTACCATTGCTTCCCCTGCTCCCCCTGCTCCCCCTGCTCCCCCTGCTCCCCCTGCTTCCCCTGCTCCCCCTGCTCCCCCTGCTCCCCTGCTCCCCCTGCTTCCTACCCCCACCACAATACTTATTCAGCAGACCCTATTTGTTTTATTTGAGCGGGTTATTCTGGAGAAGATGAGGACGAATGGGGATCACCAGGGTGATGACTCTCTACTGCCTCAATGTATTGACTATCCATTAAAAAGGCGCCCTTAGAAAAGCGAACTCCCCAAAATCCGCCTGGACGTCTATCCAGAATCACGCCTTCTTCGCCAATACGAACCACATCAGGGGGTCGCAGCATGGGCATGGGTTCTGCTGTTTTAACATAGCGGGGTAGAGCAATTAGACGAACGCGATCGCCAACTTTAAATTCTTCGGACATATTACTCGGTATGGGTCAGTGCTGATCAGTTCTTAGCTTATGGTAATCAATCTCAAGTTACCCTCCCAGTATCGCGATCGCGCCCCTGATCAATTAAACAAACCTCCGTCATTCTTATGTAGGGGCGACCCGCCTCCACAAATCAACAACTGTATCTACTCAATGAAATCGGGTCGCCCTTTCCTCAACCGTTGGGTCAAAACATGACCGATCATGAATCATTAGCAAAAACCAATGACATAAGACATAAGACATAAGACCAATTTAAGGAACTTGCCAAATGCGCTGATGGTAAGCTTCGGGATCAGCGTAAGGATCAGGGGGATGCTCCGAGTGATTGTGGTTGTGGTGGTGATGATGGTCATGAGTGTGATCATGATCATGAGTGTGACCCGTATTATCCCCCACTGCCGCTAACCGGAACTTACACAGTTCACAATTCATTTTCACCTGTCCCAGTTGGGTTTCGATTTCTCGTTCCCGCAATACTGAAAGCAGTTCAGGTTGAATACCCATTTCTGGTAAACAGGTCATAGAAATGTCCGGATATTGCTCTTGCTGCTGCGCGGTGATATCAAATATCTTTTTCACCAGTACCCCAGTAAATAGGAAGTAAGGCAGAACGATAATCCGCTTAGGCTGGAAAAGTCGAGCGCGATGGAAGCCTTCCTCTAAACGGGGATGAGTAATCCCAATAAAGCAGATTTCAACCGTCTTGTAGCCACTGCCTTCCCAGAGCAGACGCGCTAATTTGTAAACATCACTATTGGCATCGGGATCACTAGAACCGCGACCGACGATGAGTAAAACAGTGTCGCTTCTGTTAATTGACGAAACCGTTGAACTATCCCCTGATGGTTGATCCAATTTAGCCAGTCGCCGGTGCCATAATTCTAGGATTGCCGGGGTAATGCCAAAATGACGCCCATAATGGAATTGGATTTGGGGATGTCTGGCTTTAGCGCGGTCTAACTCATTGGTGACATCAAATTTATTATGTCGTGCGGCAAACAGCAAAATCGGCAAGACAGAGAATTCTGTATATCCTTGTGCCACACATTGGTCTACGCCTTCCTGAATACTGGGAGTGGTTAATTCCAGAAAACAAGGTACAACTGGGCGAGAGGAGTCTAACCCTTGATAGGCGTGGGCAAAGTCCAAAAACCCCTGACGCCCGTCCATATCTCGGCTACCGTGACCAATCATTAACAGGGGGCGGTTAAGGGGGAGTGGGGGTAAGGAGAGTGAATCTGGAGTGAAATGAGTAAGTTCTACAGTCGGCATTAAAATTAAGCTCCCTTCCCGTGCAAGGCGGGAATATAGAGTGGATAAGCAACAGCTAGGTATTCTGGCTTAGGTGGAACGTCACCTGGGTTGGTAGTTGCGATGTGAGCGCCATAAACACTCAAGCACCGACGACAAACCCTGAAAGAGTGTGCCATTTCATCCTTGACAGTTGCCGCACAGCCCCGGACTTACACCGGAGTTTCCCCAAGCGGTTGCCATTTATTTGTGCTTTGATATCTTATCCGATCCGATGACGAGTCAAAATCCAGGGTAGGGGGTTTTTCTCGGCTAACCTGAACTGAGATCTGGCAGTTGGGTGGGCATTGCCCACCCTACCTTATCTATCTAATCGATTTGCAGTAGCAGAATTTGAGACAGTATTCCTATGTGTTTAATCCATTTGATCCCGATTCTTTCCAGGGTTGGCGCTTAGATTTAGAGCGAGGCTACCAGGCGTTGAATCCTAACCCTCATGGGTGGCTGTGGTGTCAGCGCCTCGGTTTATGGTTGGGAACTTGGCAGGGAACTATTGAGGATAAACCAGGAATATGGCTACGATTTTATGACCAACAGGGTAGTTTAGTGCTTTTACCTGAAGAAGCGGCTTTTCGAGAAGGCGCGTTGCAGCAGTTGTTGCGTTTACTTGCGGTTCGATTTGGTCAGATTCCGGTTGAGGTAGAGACAATGTTAAGAACACAGGATATTCATCAATTGGAACGTTTAGTGGAAGTGGTTCTAGATGTGGAGTCCTTGGAGCAATTCGTCAACCAGTTATCTTAGTAACTTCCTAGAAACAACTCATGACAAATGACAAATGAAAAAAAATAACTCCTTCTGTAGAGTCAGAAGGAGTTTACTAGGCTTCTACGCAAACTCGGAAGGAATTATTTGAGGCTCAATTAAGCCTTGTTGTTCTTTTTGGATTGTTGGCGCTTGAGCAAACCGCCGATTCCTAGAGCCGTAGCGGAACCTAAGATGGTGAGGGGTTCGGGAACAGCTTCAGGATCTGTAACGGGTACAGCGTTAACAAAGGAATCACTTCCACCGGCAGAACCAATACCTTGAACATGGGTGCCGAAGCGCAAACTCCCGTTGCCAATAGCGGCTAGAACATTATCAACGTTTCCACTAAAGTTAAGGGCTACCATTTCACCTGTATTAGATGCGCCGTTTCGCGGAGCTGGGTTGTTAGCAGTTGCCCGGAAGTCTGAGGTAAAACCGACTGTATTGCCACCAGGCAAATTAGGGGGACTACCACCTAGAGAAAAATTAGTACCCGCGAAGTTTGTTACGGAAGGTCCTGCCAAAAGTCCGCCAACAACATCGACATAAATTTGGGCAATAAAGGAGGAAGTCGGTCCACTATTGGTGAATTTAAAGGTGACATTACTACTATCACCCGTTACGTCAACTGTTAGCTGATTGGCAACATTTTCCACATTATTCTCTGTGATGCGGTTAAATCCAAATACGGCGGCTTCGGCGGGCATCATGCTTGCGGTAACGGCAACACCAGCAGCGGCTAAAACAGAGGGAACGAGAGAAGAAAGTTTCATGTTGGTACTCTTTAGGACTAGTTAACTCATTTGCTGAAGCGTTTGGACTTATTTGCTTCGGCGTGTTTGCTTTTCTATATTCACACTATAAGGGACTTCACTTAGGGGTTGGGTAAAGTGGCAATGAAGAATGAGTTAACTTGTGTAAACTTTCCATAAAGATTAATCAAAATCAGGCTCAAGCCTTTATTGGATAAGGGTTTTAGAGTTTTAGGTTATCCTCCGAATTTCTACCATTTTGAGAAAAAATAACCATAAATAAGACGCCCAGAATGGTTTTTTGACCAAGGAAGACTAAGCTGTTCGGCATTTAAACCTTAATGGCAATAATGATGAAATCCTTGGTGTGCGAACCAGCAAGCTCGCTACTCATACCCAATTTAAATGTATGACAGCTTACCTGTACTCAATTTATAGCAATCGCCATAGTGGTTAAGACGCATCTTATGGTAGAGACGTTCCGCCGGAACGTCTGGAACAACAGGAAAGGAAAGTCTTAATCGATGGGTCTACTGCTATAAATTATAAATACGTGAATGAGGAGTTGATACGGAGTTGTGTTCTCATCTGTCATTGGAGAGCGAAGCGAAGAATATCCGAGATGCTTCTCTACACGTAGCCTGCCCTCGAAGGTCGTGAAGGGTGGAGGGGAGAGAATTTAGAACTTGGTCGGGGCGGGTTTAGTTGCTTATGGGTGAGGTCTAAAACGCTAATCCTGAAACCCGCCCCTACGTAATACCAAATTCTGTAGGGGCGACCCGCTTGGCTTAATTAACAACACCACTCCATTTAATCTGATCGGGTCGCCCTGTTCTAGCGATCGCACCCTCGGTTATCGGGATTTAATGGATATGCGATCGCGTCTTCAGATCGGGATAGAGAAGAATAGGCGGGAAGCAGACGTTTAACCCATGCCTGATACCAAAACC
>NZ_JBKHUP010000153.1:0-13839 GCF_046565525.1 Coleofasciculus sp.
CTAGTTATTAACTGGGGGCGCAAACTGAAAAATAAGGGTAATGCTCTTATCACAGTTTAAATGCATGACAGCTTATGGTATAAATTCTTGACACTACTTCAGAGCCATCAAAGAAGGCAAAGTGGAGTTGACGCCTTCTGCTTAGTGTCTCTAAAGGTGATGGGTGAAATGCTGAGTAATGGTTAATCCAACATTCGTAGATGTAGGGGGGTGACTGGCTGAATCCCCACAACAGATAAACCAGTACTACTCCTTGATTTCTCTTGTTGTATGCGCCTGCTCTAACGCTTATCGGAGCAACAGCTTCTTTGAGAAAGGAGTGATCCCATGGGGTTATATTTGCCATAAAAATGGGTACATGGTTGCTGAGTAGATTGGTCGAGTCAAGTTCAACCGGGATTAAGGTAGAACTGATCAAATCAATCCATTCCCAAATAGCAGTCCCAGGGGGAGAGTTCATCAGAAATTGGGGCGCATTAGTAGACATTGTTGGGGATGAATAGCCTGTATATTGGAAGCCGGGATAACTGGAATTACGACCAGGAAATATGGAGCGAGCGCTCCTCGTCTGAGGTAGGAGTTTGACAGTCAATCGCATCACGGATTAACCCCCAAGATACCCACCACGCTCGGTCAAGTTCTACCACTGTATCAGAAGATATGGCAGCAACTTCCATCATTTCTTGGCGAAGCTGTACAATTAAATTAAGTCCCTGATGGAGTTTCGATAAAACTGTTTGCTGCTGATTAATTTTTTCGGAACTCCCCAATAAAGTTGGTGCATCTTGCGCTTATCCCTACAGGTAAGGGGATAAGCGCAAGATACTCTCCAACAGCATGATTAAATTGATGGGATTGGGGATTACTCCGGTGCAGCGAAACTTGGCGAAGAGCGGCTCTGGCTTTTTGGATAGTGTGAAGTGAGATAATGCCAAGTTCTGTAACAAAGACTCCTTTGATAGCATCAAATCGGATAGCCGTGTGTTGGGTGATTATCTCTCCCAATGAAGCAATTTGACCGAGTTTTTGTTTGAGTTGACTGGCATTCTCTCCAAAGGAACTCCAATCTAATTCTTGGGGATCATCAGCTTCCACGATAGCCTCTTGATAGCCTTTGCGAGTCTTTTCTCGAACCAGAGATACCAGTTTTTGTGAGGCAGCCGCTACCGAACGACAAGGGTAGACGTGGGTTCTTGGTGGGTAATTAACTCGCCCATATTCGACGTACAAATTACCATCTGGCATCACCCAGCCGCACCAGAATTTATTGGAGTTCTCTTGTGGAGCAACATAAATCAGTTTGACCTGTTTGATGGCTTGATTTTTATCGACAGTCATAGAAAATTCACGATGAATTTTGGGGACTTGAGCTTTTCTTTACCTCTCAAATCCCCAAACTGGGCTATGTTGAACTTACCGGAGAGTGATTACATTAAGAATTGTCAACAACACGGCCAGAGTCATCGCTGACAGCCCAGGAAACTTGGCGATCGCTAACTTCTGAGGTGGTAGCCACAATCTGCGGATCTGGAGCCGCCCACGTCGCTTGTCCCGATCGCGCCCAGGCTCGCAGTTCTTCCAATTCCCGGGTATCGGAACCAAACTGGGCTGGTTTGACTTTAATTTGACCCAGCAGTTCACCCACCGTCACCTGTCCGGGATGGCGCTGGGCGTAGGCAACAGAGGCACAGTGTTCTGCTACTTTGCGAATCTCATCTCCGGTAAAGTTGGCTGACTCCAAAGCAAGCTGGTGAACTTCTTCCGGGGACAGGATTAACTTGTAGCGTTGGAGTTGAACTTGCCAAATTTGCTTCCTGGCGGCAACACTGGGCAAATCTACGTAGAAGATTTTGGTGAACCGACGCAGGATTTCTGGCTTAAAGCACCAGGGGCGGTTAGCTGTCGCCGCGACAAATACGGATGAGCGAGAGTCTTGGAACCATTTCAAGAAATAGCCGAACATCCGCTGACTCGTACCCCCATCAGTTTCAGTACCACTACCACCAGGGAACATTTTATCCATTTCATCAATGAACAAAATACAAGGCGCCATACTTTCCGCCGCTCTGATGGCTTCCCTGAGATTGGATTCCGAACCCCCCAATTCCTTGGTCATCAGCTTACCTGTGTCTAAAACAATCACCGGTAAACCCCATTCCTGGGCAAAGCACTTAACTGAAAGCGTTTTACCCGTACCCCCCACACCGACAATCAGCGCCCCTTTGGGGAAAGGAATATTGTACAATTCCTGGGCTTCTGGTTCTAGCAGTGCAGTAATGGTAGTCGCCCAGTCGCTGAGTACAGGCAAACCCTGCACCTGCACGTCGGGAGCAGCAGCGTATTCAATGCCTTTGGCAGCAAACTTGGCTTTCTTGATATCGGAGATAACATCAATGCTACCCGCATCAAGGCGGCTGTGAGTAGTGGCACACAGTTGGATAGTGTCATCCATCCCCTCATGAGTCATCCCCAAAAGCGCTCTGACCATTCGCTTGCGGTCAGTGGTACTAAGCTGTACTGGGAAATTTATACTTTGAGATGAGGCACTCTTTTGCAGGGCTTTGATCCGATAATCGAGAATTAAATCTGTTTCCGGTTCAGTGGGTAGGGGATTTTGGGCATCAGCAACTAAATCTTGAAATACCCGTGGCGTCACTAAACCATCATGAAGGATGATAACTCGATTAGGCGATCTCTTGACCGCAAACCAGGCATCTACGGCTAATCGGACTAAAGCCGGATTGGGAGATGTTCCGGCAATAAAGGGATAGAGGTCTTTGAGCAGGAACAAGGTGGGACGGGGATTTGAGGCGGAAATACACTCCGCTTCGATGTATTTGAGCAGGGCTTCTACCGGATGTCCTTGCGCTTTATAGTTGGCAACAGGGGACTTTTTAATCCCTGCAAATTGTCCGCGTTTTGTGGTAATTTCTGCTTTCTGAAGGCTATGAGCGGAGTCCCAGATGAATAAGTCAAACCCGACTGGCTCGGCAATTTGGGCGGCGATTTGATTGGTAATTGAAATCTCGCTGGCTGTGGGACTATCCACAGCAACGGTGGCAATCCCGGCGTTGAAGTAGCGCTTGATTTCTAGATCATTAAATGCCATTCTTGTCAATCTCCAATATTAACACGGTCGGTAACGTGCAGGTTGGGTTCTTCATAGAATTCGGGTTTGATTGTTGTTGAAGATTTCCCCAGTTTGTCTAAGGCTTCAGTTAGTTTTGTGCAACTAGAGCCTTGGACGTTGAGAACTTCGACGTTGAGAGGTTGTCCTAATTTGAGCGTGATTTGGATTTGTGGAGTAGACATGGGTGAATTCAAATTCTTCCTGTTTGTTAATTGGTGAGTCTTATTCGAGAGG
Source organism: Coleofasciculus sp. (assembly GCF_046565525.1). NCBI lineage: Bacteria > Bacillati > Cyanobacteriota > Cyanophyceae > Coleofasciculales > Coleofasciculaceae > Coleofasciculus > Coleofasciculus sp. The sequence continues at coordinate 3,365 of NZ_JBKHUP010000153.1, forward strand.
GGACGATAACTTCCCCTCGGCATTCTTGAAACCTTCTGCCCTCTGCCTTGGAGCCTTTAACATCACCAATTATTCCAATCCGATGCACCATCAACGCCCGTTGTCAAACTAACTTTTTGGGTTAAATTAATTCGGGTTGAGCCATCTTCTAACGTAGTTTCCGTGTAATCCCATAGAGTAGGTGGATAATGGATTTCGATGTAGGCTCGGTCGTGGGCTAGCTGAACTTCATTGATAAAGTTTTGGACAGGCAAAGTCGAGGAACCATTCATTTGACCAAAGGCTTTTCCCAAGGCATTTCGATTAAAGTCCCAAGGGTCAGCTTGCAGTTCAAAGCATTCTTCTTGAGAATTCCAAAGGAAACCGACATCAAGCAGGGCAGAGTGTCCGGGAACATTCAAATCCGTGCGCCGAATAATGATTTGACCGTAGGCAATATCGCGACGGGAATAGTCGCTGATTAATTCCACCGGATTCTCATGGACTTCAACTTTAGCGGCAATTCCTTTTTGTTCCAGGAGGTTTTTCAGCCCTTGGACGAGTGCTTCTTTGTGGATTAACTGAGTTTTAACGCTGGAAAAGTGAGACATAAGCAATTCACGCATTCAGAAAGATAGGGATGGTGTTTGGGTTGATTAATGTTGCGGATTAAAGACCACCCAATCCGAGCGGTCTAACCCGGCGGCATCAGCAATCTCTAAGAGTTTTTGCTGTTCACCAAGAAGCTTTTGGCTGATTTCATCCATCTTTTGTTGCAGTTGTGATTTACTGGAAGCATCCAGCTTTTTAGCATTGACACTGGCTGTGTCTAAAATCGACTGTAAGTGACCCATCATGTCAGCCAGAGTGGGAGCTGTTTCTCCTTGGGCGTTACCGATGAGAACCTGAATTTTCTTGAGTTGCTTGGAAATCTTTTTGCGGAAATTGACAGGTTTCTTACCCGGTTCCCACGCGGCTAAATCGTCCAAGAGTTCAGCTGCAAGTTGTTGTCCTCCGGCAATTGCAGCTTTTGCTAGGTTTTGCTCCAAGTTTTGGTCGTAAGCCTCAATGAATTGAGTAATTTGGTTGAGGCATTCTGCCTGCTGCTGATTGAGTTGGTCAGACAAAGCTGGTATGATAACGGGACGAGCGATGATAACTTGCAGGTACTCTTCGAGTTCTTCCAGTTGAGGAAATTGGTTGAGCAGTTGAGTCCGAGCAATTTCCTGAGCATCGCTGTCGAGGTTCCAGGCTTTGGCACTCAAGAATTGTTCTATGCGATCGCTAAATTCAGCAAACCCTTGTTCGTGCTGTTGCTTGAGTTCGGCGCGAAGCGCGGGTGCCAGCACGTCTCGAATGTGGATCATCCGCTGCCACACGAGAGGGGCGAGGGAGATGGAGCAGACTAAATCACCGTTATCTTGGGTCATCCATTCTTTGACTAGGGCGATTTCGCTCCTGAGTTGAGAGGCGGCTTCGTCGAGTGCTTTGAAGACGGAAATGCCTCGGAGTCCAACTTCAGATTTGGTGATTTTTTCTAAGTCGGATTCGGCGTCTTTTTTGTCGGTAGATTCTTGGACAGGTGATGCAGGAGTGAGAATCTGTTGCCATTTGGGTGCAGTTTTGCGGGTGGCGTTTTTCAGTCCAATTTTGAATCGGATTCGGGTTTGGTTCAACGCAGTTAGGTTGTGTCGATGCACCACAGCTTCTTTGAGTACACTGGTATCGGATTGAGACTCAGAAACTTGGCACTCAGTTGGGCAGTTTTTGTCGCGATTGGCTTGGCTACCACCCGTTTCTGTAGCATCCTGTGGAAAAGCGCGATCGCCTGGTCGTTGTGCTGATGAATTGATAAGCATTTGGGGAAAAATGGGTGACAAAAACGGATTGAGTATCTTAGTGGCAATATTGGATTAGAAAGGTTTGAGGCTATTTTATTGTGCCTATTCAACCGTTATCTTTCTCACAGCTTAGGCGCGTCAGCGCCAAAATAGCCGAGGTGAAAAAATATAGTAAAAGGCAGAAGGTTTATTATTGGTACTCTGGCACAGTCGTCCCTAACTTGTTCCGCTCGTAAAGTTGATGCAATCTACCTACAGCATCGGCGACATAAGGGAGCTGCGTAAAAATAAAGTACCAGTGAGGAAAGCTGTATTCATCAACTCAGCCAAGCTTGATTGGTATATTATTAAGCCGCAAGTCCCTAACCCTTAGTGTCTTTGCCACCAAAGTCATGGTGAGGAGATGGGGGAGACAAGGGAGATGAGGGAGATGGGGAAGATAGTGAGGATAGTCAAACAACAACCCCAACGGTAAATTTCCCTAAACTTGATTGCCTAAATGCTAAGAAATATTGTTAGTCAACCCACATAAGCCAGCATAACCAATCCCAATCGCATCCACTGAATCATCAACGGGAAGATTCTCTAAATCAAACAGCGCACTCAAAATTTCAGCGACTTCGTCTTTAGACGCTCGCCCATCGCCCAGATGGGCTTTCCAACTCGATTGATGCAGCAAAACCGGAATAATCTCAGCTTCCCGATAGCAAACTAAATTGATAATTCCAACCGCCTGTAAAACTACCCCGGCTGCCTTGATTTGTCGGGAAAAAAAGGGCATTTCTACTGCCGCCTTAGTGGGTTCAAACTCTTCCATCAACGTGACCAAATCCTCCTCCAATTCGGCTAAGCGTTCCGGAGTTGATAAGGTTTTCTTTGTTTCAATCGTTCCGTAGTCAATCAGACAGACCATCCCGTTACTGTCTGTTGTTAAAATTGACCAGCCGACGGTAGCTAGTCCAGGGTCAATACCAAGCCAGATATCTTCTGTATTCATAAGTATATAGTTCGGCAAGGTTGGAGTTAAAATACTGCTGATAAGCTTGAGTCCCCAATAGCAGGGAACGCACAACGGAGGTATCGAGAAAATGTTGAGGACTATCCTGGGCTTGCATATTATTTAGTTCTCATCCTTGTCTAGCTCAATACCGGAGTTAAATTCTATCCCAAAGGGCAGGGTGTCAAAGCCAAAATCTTCCAGACGTAAAATGGCTTGTTCGACATCTTCATTACTCAGTTGGGAATCAACTAAAGTCGTGAGGAGATTGCAAACTTCTTTATACTGATTAGCCTGATAGTCAATCCAGCGATTCTGAAAGGCGATCGCGTCGTAAAAAGCCATCAGGACTTCGGTTAACGGTTCAAAGGGAAACTGATCGCGAATAGTCCTCAAGGTTCGCAACAGACTATCTGCGTAGACAGCCGCTATGGGTGTACCACAGTAAGGTTGGATTTTTGCAGGTCTAGCTGAATAGAGAGAGCAAGTTGTCTGGGAGAAAGAAGCTGTACTTCTGGCATAGTTATTTCCATAAATGAATGAACTACCCCGCCTGCTCCGAGGGCGGGGTTTCTGATTTCCCGCTTCCTTTTTTGCTGGCTAAGTATCGGCAACAGGGTTTAGAAGTATGATTTTGTGCGAGGCTGGGGTCTTGCTTTGCCTGGTTGATCCCACCCAATCTCAGCATAACGCCTACAGAAATGCGATTTTACATCTTGCATCGCCCCTGGTTCGGAAATAATCACGGCATGGAAATGTTGTGCGCCTTGAGACGGGTGTTGAAGGAGGCGAAGAAGCTGAAGTTAATTTCGGTGATTGATTATGCTGAGGCGGTTGATATTGATAGTGTGAAGGCGTCGGCTCCGTTACGGGGTAGGGCGCTCTCTAAACAAGAGGTGTCGGCGCTGATGCGGGTTTGGTGACGGTATCGATGTTGGCAGGTCATGCTTCTGTGGAAACGACGGCAAAATATGATCGTCGGGGAGAGGTAGCCAAACAACGGGGGAGCATCCCAATTTGGCAGGTTGGCTCTTTGAATGGGGCTGAAACCTTTGCCATTGCGTTACTTGAGGTAATGCTTTGTCCAAAACGGGATGCTCCCAACAACGGGCGGTGGAGTTGTTGGAGATTCCTCATCAGTTTTAGGGGCGTACAACTGATTCTATTTCATTTTTTTCTTTACTTTTTGCACGGATTTGACTAAATTCGTCAAGGGAACGTGAACGTGTTGGATACGTGTTATTTAGTCAGATTCACTTCACAAGAGTATGCCAAAAAAGATGTACATAAATAATAAAGTTCTTGACTTTCAGTGTCTGAAACCTTAACTTCTATGTCAGGCAAACAGTCAGAATTTGCTTCTAGAGTTCTTTACTAAGCTCCAGTACATCATAAAATAGTATCGATTCCCAAATAATAAAGTTCTTAACTGTCACACAGGCTCAACTCACTCAGGGTTCCAAAGATTTCAAAGCTACCTCTACAGCTTGTTGAACAGGGGGTAGAGCAACCGTGTGAGGCTTCAAACTAGCCCGTGATAAAAGTTGCCACCGTGCAGGATAAATATGCTCTTGACGGAAGCACTCAGTAGCCCACTCTAATCGTCGGATGGCATACTCCACCTGGGTTTCCACTACTTCACTTAAAACCTGAGCTGTAAGTGGTAGTTTATCAATTTCCTTTTGAATGAGAGTATACTGTCCAAGTTTTCTGGTAATAGCCGTCTTGGTCAACCATATCGGGCGTCCTGGCGCATTCTTCATTTGAACAGCTAATTCTTTTACACCAGCAGCCAACTGTGAATCCCGAATAGACCAATCTACCCTAGCAAGTCTTTGGGGGGACGCAACTGTGTGACGCCTCTGCTGTGGTAGATGAGCTTCTAACCATTGTGAATCGTGCTTGTGCAACCAAATATAAATGCGACCGAAATTTTTCCGCAAGAACGAGAGTCCTGTTTTCGGATAAGTCGCTGTGAGTTTCAGCCACTGTTGGCGGTAAGTTTCCAAAGTATCTGAAGCAAGAGAACTAGTAGTTTCAGGCGGTGTTGAGATTTGGGCACTGGCATAGAAATCCTTCTGGAATTGCACAAAAGAAGCCACTGTATGTCCCAAAAAATGAATGAGTAACAAATGGTGAAGAGGAGACTGGACTTTGTCAGGACAAAATCGGGTTAAACGTAACAGCCAGTGATTATAACTAGAAACGTCTAGTTCACACATGAGCTGCTGTAAAAAGTCTCTTTGATAAAAGTCATTAAAAGCTTGGTTGAGCGGCTGGACATAAATCCGACCAACAGATGAGGCTAACTTACACCCTCTAAGCAGTTTGAGATAACAATAAGGTAAATTTTCTAATTCCAAGCTCAAGTGACGTTGGTCAAGCAGCCAAGCCGCATCGTGGGCAATTCTCAGGAAAGCCTGATGAGAAGGATTGGACTCATCAAGCTCACTCGGAGAAGAAATAGCAATGCCTTGTTGTGCACAGATAAACTGACCGCACCTGCGACCATGGCGAAAAGGTACAGAACTTTGCGCCAAAAAAACAGTGTGTACCGGACAAACTTTGACGCCAGGAACTTGATGCAGACGATGCCAATAAGATTCGCCAAACTGCCGAATGTCCTCTTCTGCACACACAGGACAGAATTGCAACCATAGGGGAGTATGACTGACTAAAATTCCCAAGCGTCCATAAATCCGCGAACCGTTAGTGGTTTGCATATCCTCTCGTACTTGATTGATGCGGGAGGGCGGACAAAATGGACTGTAAAAAGGCAGCAATGTATGGTTGTCAATCAATCGGTCAACAGTATAGCTGTGTCCTGGAGGTAGGGTAGCCACTAAATGACCGAGGCGAGAAGGCAGGTCAACAACAGCCGCTCCATTGCGAGTGCCAAAGAGCTGCCGAACTACAGAACTTTCACCGGGATATCGCACTCGGTCGGCGAAGCGAGCGCAGACACTGTAAAGTAGTTCGTCGGGGTAAGGGTCGGGAAAGAAACTAATCATATAAACCCCTCTTCGCTGGAAATGAATTCAGTACTACCGCCGATGTAACCTGCCTGTTTGAGAGTTTCATAGGCACTCATGCCACTTGAGGCTCCGTTGCTCACAATTTCTGGTAATTCTGCTGGTGAGGTAGCTGTGGGTCGTTTTTTCGCTTTCTTGGTGGCTTGAACTGGAGAAGAATTACTGCCAAAAGCTTGTTCTAACTCGGGTTCAGGCTCAGGAGATAAAGGCATCGATGGCTCAAGCACGCTCTTGTTGACCGAGTTTTTCGCAGTGGCGGTTTGAGGATTAATTGAATTAGCAACGAAAAGATGCCCTAACTCTTGTTCGAGAAAAGGTTCGATGGTAATTGGGCGAACATCTTCGCAGTTTTTTAACCGCTCTAACGAACCCGACTTTAAAGCATTTAAAACCTCTCTGGCTGTCCGCAGGTAATCCAATGCTACAGACTGGATAATCCCTTTGGTCAATTTCTCCTTTCCAGTCGTGATAGCTCGCACCTGTGCCAACATGAACAGCTTTACTGCTAAGTCAGTAATACCTTGACTTTCGTAATAGAGAGCATGGCTCAATTCATCTGTAAGTTGGCAGGGAAACTGGACGTACTGGTATTGCCACAGCGACTCAATAAATAACAGCCAGTCCTCATCTTCTTTCATCCGTTCCCAAACCAAATCTCCCTGTCCCGTACCGCGACGAATTTGACGAAATTCGCTACCGAGAACTGACCAAGCTTTGTAAGTTCCCACCAGCACGACAGGTAGCCCAATCATATTGATCAGTTGTACAAAGAAATCGAGCATTTTTTCATGTCCGCCACTTCTGAGCTTGCTCAGGACTTGAATTTCGTCAATCACCAAAACACCTAAATGGACTAAGGAGGCGACACGGGCTACATCTGGCATCAGCTCGTTCAAGGTTCGTCGTCCTTTACCGCCATAGCTCAAGTAGTAGGAAGTCTCCAAAAGGTAAAGCTTCAATCAGAGGATTGCCCCGGTATATGGAAATCTCTTCATGATAATAAGCTGACACTTTTTGTCCTTTAAAAACGAAAATTGGCGGTTTTTCAATGGTTTGGGTCTTTTTCATGATTTAATGTCCTTTCACGTACAGCCCGTAACTTTTCAATTGGTCGTGCTGGGGGTATGTATTCATCTATGGGTTCATCTACTTGGTTGATTGGCTGTTGTGGAACCACGGAATTAGGGGGGGAGGTAACAGTTGGTGAATCAAACTGCCAAGCTAATTCCTGCCGCTCTTTTAAGCGTTCTGAGTGTTTGTTCAGTCTGATATTTTTGAGGCGATTGGGTTGGCTTTGATTCTCTCGCTGCTCTTGAGCTTGAGCCGATGCCAAAGCAATAATTTGGTTAGCTTTAGCGTTTAAAGAAGCTTTGGACTGCAAGCCGCGTGTTCTAGCGGCTTGTTTGTCTTGTTCAAAGCGTCTATAGTAGTCAGCCACTGTGAGAAAATCTAGCCCCAAAAATCTCTGTTCAGTTTCATGCAAGTGACAGACTTCCACAAGCTGACCTCCATCAAGTCGAAGGTAGATGTTGTCAACACGGCGGGGGTCATAAGCCACAGAAATCTTCCAGCATCCAGAGTTTCTAGCTAATACAAACCATTGTTCTTTGAAAGCCAATTCACAGGTATAGTGCAGCTTTTTGAAGTAAATCCCGTTGCGAGTAACAGAAGCTAATTCGGATGGGAGGAGATTCAGGCGAATGGTTTGAGGAGGCTTCCAATGCAGAGCGCCCACCCGATTTTCCACTCCCCAATGCCAGAGGTTAACTGGATAAGGAGCGACATTTTCCTGAATCATAAATTCTTCAAAATGGTATTCATCCAATCGTTTTTCGTTGTTATGGTCAAGGATGAATAGAATCATGAGTTGTCGAAATTCGTAGAGGGTGAGTACCCCATCAAGTCGATAATCTCTTTCGCCTCGCGCCTTTACCTTTGAAAAGCTACCTGGGAGCCAATGAATGATTTCATCATTAAAATAACGAAAGCTCCTCTCGATAATTCCTTTGAGGTCAGCTCGGTATGGGGGTGTGTTACAAACTTGGACACCTAGAGATTCCACCAAGTTGTTGGCGTTATACCCCTCCAATTCACCTCGGTCTGCCAAGATGGCTTCGGGAAGGTGATGACTGGGCCACTCAGTTTCTTGGATTTCAATCCCGTTAAAGCGGCAAAATTCAACTTTATCGGCTGTGGCATTTTCCAGCGCTAGCATTGCACCCAGCCAACTGGCCGGTTCGAGAGTGACGACAAACCCAACAATGAGCCGACTGAATACATCAATAACCAGGTAAAGTGTGGGTCTACCAATAATCCAGTTGCGGTTGAGGGAACTGACCAAGTAGATATCTGCAATTGTTGCGTCGATTTGATACAGTGACCCAGGTCCAAAAGCCATAGCTGTTGAGTCTCCCTCCAAGGGGCGGTGACGCAAGTTAAACTGACGCTGACCTTCACGGGCAATAAGTGTCTTACTTAGTGAGCGGCTTTTCTCATACCAATACTTAAACTGCGTGAAGCTCGGCAGTTCTTCTGCTAGTGCCCTTGAACAGGGCGTGCTAGTGCCCTGTTCAAGGGCGTAACCGCGATGAAAAAACTTCTCTAAGGTGAGTTGGTACGCCTGTTTTAAGGTTCTTCCCGTGCGATTTTCATAAAATAATCGGCAGCCAGTGAGTAGTTTCTCCCGTACTTCGGCATCAACATTAATGCCAACGGATTCACCTGTGGGTAAACAGAGCAAAGTAGGACGTCCGCGTTTGCTGTTCTGGCTGGTTCTCACTTTACCTTTGCCACCACATAAGTGAAAGCGGGGCAGCAGAGTATTGAGAGTTTGTCCCCCCTGCCAGTAACGCCGTAAGTCTTTGCGAATGGTTGTCTCGCTTCGTCCTGTCCGTTGAACGGCTTGGGCGATGAGTCGCCCTCGCCCAGAGCGATGAAAGACCAATTCTCCAGTGGCAATGATAGGAGCTATGGCAGCCCAAGCTTCCTGGAGTAACTGGCGTTGAGCTAGAGAAATTTCCTCATCCTGTAATTGAATAGCCCCGTAGGGGTCGTTTTGAACTGGGCTGATTTGGTTAGCGGCTAAAGCCGCTAAAAGATTCTGATATTTATGCCAAATGGGTTGGGCATGAGGATGATTGATATCGATAGTGACTATATCAGTGCCAGATGGAGCAATCCACAGCACACGGTCAATTTGAGGGTTGGCTTCCTCAAGGCTATGCCACTCAAATAGCTGGTTTATTAACAGCATTTTCTTCTCCTTTTTGGTGAGTGGGCTAAGGTATTAACTGAGTTCCCTTTAGCACCAACTTCCGGCTCGGATGGATGGGTTGATTCATGTCAACTAACCATTGGCGTGTAGCTAGCAGATGACGGGCAACTGATAAACTACTACCCGGACGTAAGTTGAAATAGGCATCGCCTGAAGACGCGATTTTGGCTAGGGAGTTGTTACTTTGAAGGACTTGGTGGGTAAGTAAGTTTTTGATTTGATCAATTTCCGGCTCTGACAGGGAGAGGCTTGAGGTATGAAAGCGAGGATGTAGCCAAGCTATATTTTTGACAAGAACTGTGGGAATATCGTGTTCGGTCACAATCTTCCAACTGATGTTTCTGTTTTCCCAGTAGCGACGCTCAATTTCAAATTTTTCTCTTACAGCTTTCTTGGCTAACTCCTGCGAAGGTTTAACAGTGCGAGCAAACTGCACTACTCCTATAGGGAAGCGCACACTGATGCAGAAGTCCGTTGTCATTACCACAGGTGCGCGGGTAACTGGGTCGGTAGGGTGTCTCAAACCGCAATCTTGGGCAATTTTTAGAGTTTCTGATAAAGGCAACAAAGGATATTGCTCTCGGATATCAGTAACTTGTTCTGACCAGTCGAGGATGTAAAAATAGCGAGTTTCTTGAAGGCTGAACAGTTCGTGCTTTCTGTTAGTTTTTATGCCTTGGATGCGTGTAACGACGCAAGCGCGAGGGAACATCTTGAACGGTTAGCCAAGGTAAATAATCTTTTCCCCACCCGATACCACGCCCTTGTTGAAGACGTTGTTCAATCTGTTTAGGAGTTAATGCCCTATGTCGTTTAGCCATCGGAGTTGCTCCGCTCTTTCCACTTTTTAGTGGATGGCTGCTATGCTTGATATTTGCTAGTCTAGCGCTTAAACTCTTTTTCGAGTTAGCGCGAAAGGCTCCCGAATTGTTAAGTACCATGCGACAATGAGGGCATGAGTAAGAAAGAGTCTGGGATGTTTGAGCTCAATGGCTACATCCCAAAAGCACTGAAGTTAAAGTTTAAGTCGCTTGGCGCTGCCTGTGACCGTTCTATGAGTGAGGTTTTGGCAGAATTAATGCAAGAGTGGATCAAATCGCAAGAGGATAAATCACTTCATGCCAACAATGATGACGAATAAACTTATCTGCTAACCCCTAAATCTTCTTTTCTGGTACTGTGCCAGTTACTTCACGACTTTATTATTTACTTCAAGACTTTATTATTTACTTCAAGACTTTATTATGAATGTACAAAAGATGAGCAAGGTCATTACCCTGTTTAATCAGTCCGGGGGGGTAGGTAAATCGACGTTGACGATGAATTTGGGATATCACATCGCCAAACAGAAG
>NZ_JBKHUP010000154.1:0-13807 GCF_046565525.1 Coleofasciculus sp.
TACACCATATACCCCACTGATTTTCAGCTCATCTTGTTATGCGATTGCATAAACCCAAAATCCTCAACAGCAGCTTTTCACCTTTAAACCACTCCACCTTTTTTCCTACATAACTTGTCACCCTGACAACTTATTATCACATATTTATGGGCAACGCATGAGAGCGTCCAAATCTTTAGCCCATCTAGTTTTCGTCGATTTCTTCCCCTAGCTAACGCAAGTGGATCACGTTGCATTTATGGTGTTTTTTGCCCCATAATCGTTGCATAATCGTTGCAACATTATCAAACGTAATCCCTTCCGGGCTGTTTCATTCTCTGCTCTCATCGCCCAAAGACAACGCCATCAATGAGTAGTAAAATCTTTACAAATTGACAATGGATAATGAACAATGGATAATGACCTCTCCTTAAACGAAGAAGTCTTAGACCCAATTCATCAATTGTCAATTATCAATTATCAATTATTAATTGTCCATTGATAATGGATTAGTCTTGGCGATGGACAGCCGCCAACAAGTTACCAAGACTGAAACCCAGGCAGCTCAAGGCATTATCCGCGACCTTCCTTCTGACAATCAACTTATCACCCTCGATGCTATCCACTGTCAAAAAACCACTGTCCAAAACATTATCGACGGCAATAATGATTATTTAATCACTGTCAAAAACAATCAGAAAAATCTCCGTAAAACTTTACATGACTTGGCGATAACTACTCCACCTCTCAGTCAATATATTGAATACGATAAGAGTCGTGGTCGTAATATTCAGAGAACTGTTTCTGTTTTTAAACTGCCAAATTATGTCAAATCAACTTGGCTCAACAGTCAACGCTTTATCCAGGTTCAACGTATCGGGACGCGAAAATCCAAACCTGTTGATCAGACTGTCTATTATTTGAGCAGTCGTCAATCGAATGCCAAAACTTTCGCTGCTAAAATTCGAGGTCATTGGAAAATTGAGAACCAACTCCATTGGGTAAGAGATGCCCTTTTTAAAGAGGATTTATCCCCTATTTGCCATTTTCAAGCCGTCACCAACCTATCCATTCTCCTAACCATCGCCATCAATCTTTTGAGAATTTTAGGTTTTCTCTCAATTACAAACGCCCAGACTTGGCTCTATGGAAGGCTTTGGGCACTTGCCACACTCCTAGAATGAAACAGCCCTGTTGGAACCAATCACCATCGTCATCAGTGCTGAAACCAGGAAGTCTTTGTAATCCTCAAATCTGTCCCGTTGCAAATCAGGAGAGAGATTACTCAGGTCAGGAATTTCAAAAAGGTTGGAACTTTCCGAACTGACATTGAAGTAAGCACCGCGATCGCCCATAAATTGGGTATAGTCGGTAAACGTACTCGTACCATCCGGCTTGGGATAATCCATCGCCACCACGGGCATCCCGTGAGCCAGCGCTTGGGTAAGTAGTCCTGACGCAAGGACCGATTTCCCCGAACGGGTTGTACCAAAAAGCCCAATGTTACGGTGTTTGGTACAGTAATCAATATGAATGGGAGTTCCACCCTCAGCCGCAATCAACTCTAGTCCGGTTCGGTCAATCGCTCGTGGTTTAATCAGTGGCATCAGTCCCAAAACTTCACTACTCAGATAGACTTGCCGACGATTAAACGGACGAGCCAGTAGACGTTCCCAACAGATTGGCAGAGTTTGCGTCCAAACAAGCCAGGGATATTCTTGCTCTGGAGCAACCCAAGCGGGACGCAGGAAAAGGGACGAGATGAACCGACAGGCATCCTCCAGTTGATTCACCGCATCCCGATGCACCAGGAAAACCACCGCCGTATGAAACGGCACTGAGCCTTCGTAAAGGGCTTCTTGGGCTTCTACCCCCTTCTTAAGATTCAGCCCAGCCTTGACATCGATGGTTCCGCTTTTACTCGCGACAGTTGACGTTGTGATAGCCTGTTTAGTGAGCCGCTGCATATTGGTCTTAACCATTGCTTCGTTGGCTCTGGTTAATTGACAAATAATCTCGGTATCGTAGATGGCGTCACGAGCCAAAACGTCCCACAAATAACGCATTTGGGCATTCTTATTGAGCCAACCAGCAGGTTTATCGACAAATGTCAACACCCCAACATACTTGTCTTTGACGTTAACCCAATGCCGATCTGCGATGGGTATAGAGTCAGCCATCAACAAGGTGACAGGAGACAACTCAGACTGAACTTCTTCTGAGAGTCCCTCATCCCCAAACACCAGAGTTTGAGGAACGGCGATGGGTACAGAGTTATTAAACCGTCGCCATAAAATTTCCCACAACTCCACCTCATTGAGAGGACGAACATCCAAACCCAACTTATTAGAGAGCATCATCTCCCAGCGCTGGAACCCATCCGTAAATGCTTGTGCCAAAAGGCGTTCAATTCGGGTAAATTGCAGCTTTTGTAATTCCCCAGTGAACGACTTCCACAACCGTTCACCACGAGCCAGCATTTTTTCAACATAATCCCCAGACTCCACATCCGGTTCAACGGTGTAGGAAACATAGAGAATCAAGGTTTTGGGCTTGCGAATTCCTTGGTCGGTCAGTTCTCTGACACGAGCGCGATCGCCCATTATCAGAAACGCCAATTCTGGAGACGGAGCAGCCTTACTCAGCCCAGCTAACTGCTGCTGACGTTCAGTGTCACAAGTAAAGGATGATATATGAACGGTTAACTGCTCACCGTCTGGGAAATCCTTCAATCCCGACTCCAGGGCGTCGAAAATTGGGTCGATTTGTTCGGTTCTGAGTGCAGAGTGGATGCCCCGACACTCAAACCCAAACTGAATCTTAAAATTGTTTTCCCCTTTCCGGAGGACATAACCACCAATCCGGCGTGAGTTTAACTCAATTCGCAGCATGGTTGTTAAGTGAAAGAAATCCTCCAGGGGGGTTCCCTTGCGCTTCGCTGTGCCATCATCAAAGCGCTTGCTGCCAATCTTTTTATTGGGGTTTTTCGTTTGTGACTTGCTCATGACCCAAAATTCTCCGATATCGCCCATAACCCCTAACCCAATAGGGTGTCCCGACAAACTTGGCTAAGAAACGCCAGGGCTTACTACCCGTAATCACCCACCAAGTTGAGATACCCCACAGAGCAACAACACCCGTCCACGTCCAGCTAAATCCCAATGCCCGACAAATATAGATGCTTGCGCCGAAAATCATGCTCCAGGGGATGATTTGCTCAGCCGGGAACGGACCGACTCCTGGCTGTTTACCTAAGTTTTCATTGACCTTGCGAAACTTCGGTTCGCTCATGCTCCAGTAATGAATCCAACAGTAATGTCAGTAATGGCAACAAGAACTAGAATTATTAGAGGAATTTTGACCAAAGTACTCCATTCTTCGTCATTGCGAGCCGCCTGAACCGCCTGGTACGCCTTGAAGATGACAAACAACACAATCAGCAGCCGGATGGCATTAAAAATCAACGGTGCAAACGCATCAGCCTGGGGAAATACTGACACCATCCAGGTTTCCGTTTGGTTGAGAAACTGGGCTTGAGCAGGAGCCGCAAAGAAATTCAAGAGGTAGAGTATTGATACAAGAGAAAATAAAACCCCCGCCCAGCGACAACGCCGATAAACCCAGCTTATAGTTGATGCAAATTTGGATGTAGCTTTCGGGTACATCGTCATCGTCAACCCCACCCCAACCACAGTACTTAGAAGGATGGAATTTGGTGTTAAGAAAAATACCAAGTCCGTCGCCAGCGCTCCCCCAGCCAATAACATCAGCATTTCAGTTTCTTGGCTAATTCGAGCAGGTCTTTTTTGAACAATGTTCATCTCAGTATCCTCAATTAGAGTTTAGATTGCAAATACTTACCACGCACCTTAGCTTTTGCCATTTCCTTAGCTTGTCGCTTTGTCCACAAAGGAGATGAGGTAAGCTGTGGAACGTTTTCTAGCCTCTTATAGAACACCTCAATCCCAGTGAGCTTTTTAATGACAGAGGCGATTTCTTTGCAGCAGCTTTCCGGATAATCAACAACTTGCTGCTCAGAAAACCGAATCACGACCCAGCCATTGTTTAGGAAAAAGGTATTGCGGTTAGCATCTCGCCCATCATCACAACAATGGGTTGGCTTACCCGATTTGTAGTCATAAGGTTCATCTATTTCGATATCAATCCATAAATTGACCTCCGGAATTGAAAGACAAAAATCTGTGCTGTAGTTGTGCTGATAGTTGGGTATCGGTACTTCCATCTGCGGAAACACTCGTCCCGAAAAATACCGATTCAGCACTTCACCAAACCGCTTTTCCGACGCTCCCACCGGGGCATCACTTGTCCCCGTCGGCAGTAAAACTCGCCCCTCCATTAGTGATGCTAGTTCCCGCAAATGAGCCTTGCGTTGCTCGACTGGTGATAGCGTAAGCGGTAGCGACGTAGGAGCGTCGGGTTGGGAATGCAAAGGAGTCGGAGCAAGCCGCCGCACTCGGATAAACGCCTTCTTCTTGCACAACCATGACGCGACAATTAATGCAGCTCCAGCAGCAAAAAATACACCACCCAACACCGTCGTTGCTTTGATTAACCCCAGTACAACCAAGAAAGAACCCACCCAGCGCATCCACTTTGGCGGTTTACGAACAACTAGCTGAGGAGGCAGCGCGTTGCGGGGGTTCCCAAGGCAGCGCGTTGCGGGGGTCCCCCCCGTTGTAGCGACTGCCGTCCCGTTGTAGCGACTGCCGTGTTGAGGAGTGACTAAAGTTACAGGCTTCGGCGGACTGGCGACAACTGGGGATTGCCGGAAATCTGCCAGTACTTTAGGAATCAAGACTAAAGGGTAGCTCGACATGTTATAATCTTGCCTCCGGAGGTTTGGTGTACAGAAGACAAAAGCCGCGCTTTGCTTCTTGTGTACCCATCTTCAGCTTCACCGGGATGTTTACGATGTCTCGCTCACACACTTTTAAGTAATCCGCATTCCAATCCAGTAACTGCCTTGCATAACGCCCATCTGATGACTTTGCCCACCGCAGTACTTCCACATCCTCAGCCGTTAGGCGCTCCCCTGCCACATACCCTCCCCGCACCGCTGGGGGAACGGTTATCCCAGCGACAAACCCCACCACCAACACAACAGAAGAAGCGATCGCACCGGGAAGAATACTTTTGAAAAATCGTTGACTCTCTTGGCGTTCAGCCTTTTTAATTAAGTCGCCAGCCGCCTCAGCAATAGCCGTTTTTTGGCGTTCGACAATCTCCTGTTCTACCAAATCAAGGGACTTAGTAACTGAGCCAAACCAACGGCTAAACATCTGCTCAAGTTCAGCTGGTTTGTCATTGAGCAAGGTTTGCAGAGTACCCGTCACAATTAGAATGACGAACAACGGGTCATTCTCTGAGTATCCCGTCTGGCTAACCAGATGAAGTACTTTACGCTTAAACACTTCATCCCGCCCATCGAGGAGCTTGTCTAGCAGGGAAGGTTTCATGCCGCTGGCTTCTTAGCTTTTGCCGAGTGAGATTTGAAAGATTCAGGGGTGAAAATACCAAGCTGGTCTAGGTTATGGGAGAGCGATCGCAGGAATGTCACGACCCGCTGCTTGGACAAGGCACCAATTTGAGTGTTCTCTCGGTCAATCGTCTGCTCAAATGTCCATTGGTTCTGGTCGATTAGGTTCTTATCGGTGGTTCCCAGCCGAGGGAAGGCTAAAGTTGGGATATTATGTGTTTTGATGATCTCTTGAAGCTTGGGGTACTCCCGGTAAATCATCTCCCAGTCATCTTCATCGGCTGAGAAGTAGTTCTGGACAAGGATGTGCTTGATTTGGCTTGCAAATTTTTCACACAACTCAAAAATTCTATCTGCATCATTACTCTTCTTCTCAACCTCACTGAAGAAGATGGTTTGAGAGATATCCGGGTAACGCTTATGGACATCCGGGTTCGAGCGATCGCTGTCTATCAGATGAAAACTTAACTTCTTAGCTAGACAGTGATAAACCAGCGCCCTGGTAAAAAACGATTTACCAACCCCCCCCTTCTCACCGTCAACGAAGTGAATTTGACTCATAACTACAACCCACCTGAATTAAATTCTTGAGCAACTAATGCAGTCCACGGCTCGTCTTGAACCTCCGCTTTCTGTGGAACTCTTGTCTCGACAACAGAATGCGAATAAGAGGGAAGAGATTTAGTGAGATCAAAGGTCGTTCGCAAAAAATTAGCTTGTTCTTCTAAGACAAAAACCATATTCTGTGCCACCACACAGTAAAACTTCATCCAGCTCTACTGAACGAGGAATCACTTCCCTTAGCCAACTAGAAAGCGCCAAACTATACTCACTACGAGATGATTTTGCCGCCTCAATTAGCCGATCTACTTCCATATCACGAGCTTCTTCACCAGTAGATGACGCTAAGGGTAGGAAGGAATAACGATTAAACTTTTCCCCAGCCTTGGCAATCGCCGTGGTTAATCTTGCTGTAGAAGGCGGTAAAGCAACTCGCCCTTCTACCAATTCCACCAACCGAACAAAGCCTAAATCTGAAGTCCGCTTAATCGTTATCTGACCCCGCTCTGAAACCAAAACAGAGGCATTGCGATACCCTACCATCACAACGGCAATTGTCTTTCGATTAACGGCAAAAGCATCATCTCCCAACTGGCGCATCATATAGATACCGCAACCTTCCGGCTTACAATCAAACGCCATCAAGTTAACAGACATCTGACCGGTTGGCGTATTGAACTTTTTTAGCGATTCGACAAGCAGTTCATGCAACCAGTCAGAACTCTTGTACTCACTAACTGGGAGAAGTATAGCGATCGCGGCCGAGAATTTATTTTTAAGCTTCAGATTCTGTGCTGCAACCCAAACCGCTGCCAACGTTTTAGGAAAAGCTCGTTCATACTTCAGGGAAGACAACCCCGCATTAGCATTGAACCGCGAACGAGCTAGATACCCCACAGCATAACTGTCAGAGTCAACCGAAACCCAAGCCGAATCCAGAGGAACTGGACTTCCTATCTTTTGAGCTTCATAATCCTTAATCGCCTGAGTTGGCAATGAGATAACTTCAGGCTCCATGCAAATAGGATGCTCCACCAAATTCTTATCGATAGCGATTCCTTTCGTTAAACTCCCACCAAAATCCAAGCAAAGAATTAGATCGGGTGGTGCTCGTTTGACCACATTCCTGTCTCCTAAAATCAGGGCATTTTAAGCAAAGGTAGTTACAAGGAATATAAAAGGGTGGCAAAACTGTATTTTTGAAGGGTTTTTCCTTGTTAATACAAAAAGTTTCTATTAATAGGGAAATTCTCCTAAAAAAATATCTCTTGCTAAACCCTTAATATTTCCGTAGCATTACCTTGCTTGCAGTCCCGATTATGAACCAATTGACTCTGTGCAACCAACACCTCCAGTAATGACTCAGAATATCACAGCGTATGGAAAACCTAAAAAGCGCAGTGAGCTAGAGCTGTGAACTACCCAACGCTTGCGTCAAAGATTATGGCGTGGGACTTATGGTTCCTCCCCCTCTCCCCCCACCATCAGTTAATCGGCTTGGTGGGTTTTCAAGACCTCGATCATCAACCGCACCTCATCAGCCGAGAACCGATCCGCATTTTCAACCACAGCTTTCACCGTCTCATCAGGCTCAACACCGAGCAAAGCCGAGGTGTTAAGTTTGGCGTCGATTCGCGCTCGCGCCTCCCTCAACAAGTCCGTTTTAATATTGTCTAGATTAGAAAGGAAAGCGAGAGCGTAGTCATCTGGATTGATTGTGGGTTTGGGAGTGTCTGTTTCCATCTCACCGTTACCATTGCCTTCTTCGGCTACCGTCCCATCCAATAAGGGATTGTCAGCAGCGCTCGCCGCCCCCAAGTCATTTTTGCCATTGCCAATATTTCCCACCTTCATGGTCGCCGTTGTGCCATGCTTAGTTTTATAAGTTCTTTGTTGTCCATCCTCACTGGGGAATTCCCCAGTGAGACTTGATCGAAATCTCCCTACGGTTTTGTGATCCACTTTACATTGACGAGCTATTTCGCGATCGCTCCACTTGGACCATTCCGGATCATTGAGCAGCATCATTACTGCCCGTCGTTTATCGGCGCGACTACGGGGCTTGGCTGCTTTGTGTTCAGCGTTTGCGCCAACTGAGTAAAGAATAGCATCACGGCGCGTCCCTTGGTGGATTATCACATCGATGTCCTCAAAGCCAGACTCCTCAGTTGCTTTACACCGATGAAACCCGTCAGCCAACCAATAACTCTCGCCGTCGTAGAAGACTACCACCGGGTCAAGCTCGGCACCGTCCTCTATCGCTTCTTTGAGAATGTTTTTATGAGCTAAATCCAACTTCTCGCGGGGCTGCGTCCCCCCATCGCGGCGAATCTCAGCAATACTCAGAGCCGAATAGTCTGACTCGACAGGCTCACTGTCATGATCAGCGTCAACAGCCTTCTTTAGTGCTTCCGAGGCTTCCCGCTCTGGAAGCCCAATTTCTTTCCCAGGAATGGCAACCCATTCATCGTCTTTTTTCAGTCCGTCCCAAGGAAAAAACCTTTCGGAGCCGTCGTCTAACCGAACATAAGGGACTATTTGACATCCGCTAGAGACAGGCTTGAATGAGATAATCTCACCCCGCGAAATCAAAGCGGGATCTACAATCCCCCCTTCAGGGTTATTCCCGTTATAAACAACGCGCTCACCAACCTTAAAGCCTCGCACCTCAAGGGGGTTATCGTCATTATCACGTGCTACGCCACACTTCACAGTAGGCATAGCATTGGGGCATTCCATTTCCTTGGCGCTTTTAGCTATCTCCGCCAGCGCAATTTTATGATTATCTGCTTCAGCTTCAGTTTCAGTGAGGGGCTTGATCAACTGTTCTACAAACTTAGGGGGAACGGAATATCCAATAATCGAGCCGGCGATCGCTACCTGTTCCGGAAACTGATACCAGTCTGGGAAGCTCTGTAACCGTGCCATACACTCAATCGACACCGATTTGACCGTACCATCAGGTAGCCAAATATCCGCGAACTTAGAACGACTATTCCCCCGGTGATCAGTGAAGTGCGATCGCATTACGGTCTTAGCTGGGTCATGACTCGGAACTACCTTGTAACAGGTGCGACCGATGCCACGATTAACCAGCAGCGGAACAGGGGCATTAGCCTTAAGAAACTTATCCACAGACTTTTGCTGCCCATCGAGTAGTTTGGAGTCTGGCAGAGCTGGAATCAGATCCGCGATCGCATCGTACCAAGAAATCTTGGGCTGCTTTTCCGGCAAAGGCAAGGGATTTCCTTCCCGACAAGCCCGAACGATAAACCTGACCCGCGCCTGGGGAACTCCATAATCACTCATATTCACGGCGGAAGAATCCACCTGATACCCCAATTGCTTTATGTGCGCTTCAATTCCACGCCACGGCTTATGGTCAGGCTCCTGCACGGCTCTAAACACCCAAAAGCCCAAGGCAAAAATAGCGTAAGCCTTTATGACAACTGGACGAGAGATTAAAGAAAGAAACAAGTTTGGATTCAATTGATTAATTTCCACTTGGGGGATTGACTCTTTCAATCCACCCCAACTTACAGAGCTGGCATAGCCCGTAACATTCTCCAGTAAAAAATGCTTGGGGCTCATTGCGGCTATCGCCTGTACTACCGCTTTAGCAGCCAGAACATCTTCAATTTGCTCCTCTCCATTCTTGGCTGCACTAAAATTACTGCATACCGGTGATGCCCATAAAATATCTGGCTCCTGGGGAAAGAAGGCAAAATTTTCAGCCGCGCACTCCTGCACAGTGCGGCGAATCACCTTACACCGGGGAAAATTCTTCTTGTGGCAGTCTGTGATCGCCCCTGACACGTCGGGTTTGTCTGGGTCATACTCCACCGATAAAATTGGTTCGATTCCCGCTGCCACCATACCGCATTCAACCCCACCACCACCTGCGAATAAAATGACCGCTATCGGTTTATTCTCTACTTTGGCGATTAAATCAATGGGTTGTGAAGTTAGCGCCGCCCCTGGCTCCTGTAACCAAACATGAGGCATCCCCCCAAGACTCACAAATTTCTCTGTTATAATACCAATCCTCCCGGTAGTGGTGGTAGCCAGCATTCCCGGTTGCGCTTGGTCATATAGAGCAATAGAGGCTTGTGAGAACTGTGCTGGCGCATGGGCTGTTTTAGTCTTTGTGCGTGCCATGTCCTAAAACTCCTCCTCTAAAACTCTTTTACCTTCGAGATAAAGTCCCCAGTTTTGATTCGCCTCAATGAGGCGTTTGGCGATCGCAGGATAGGGATATTCCCCATTCATCCATCCTTGAAGTTGAGCTTGTCGCTTCTGTTGGTCTGTGGGCAAAGTTGCCTTAATCTGCTCTAAGGTTTGCTCCATCTGGCTGGCTTTTAACTGCCGTTGTGCCTCATTTCGAGCCTTGTCTAAAGCCTCTTCAGTCTTCCGCTCCCTTTGTTCGTGTACTTCAAGCGGATTGAAGTCCCACGGGTCGGGGAGTGTCCTTGTTTCTTCTTCCCCTAAGATTGCGTTGAGATTGTTTAAGGACTCAGCCAGCGGGGTGAGGCTCGATCTGCGATTACTCTTTTTTTCTAGTACAGACCGTCCATGTTCGGTCTCTACATCGCCCAGGGTCGGGGTCATCTGCGATTTTTCTCGCTTCTTAGCCACCGGGGGCAGGGTCGCCTCCGATTTTTCTAGTACAGACCGTCCATGTTCGGTCTCTACATGACGACCAGGCGTAATAGAAGCGATCGCGTCCTTCACCTCGTCCAATGCTGGCTCTAATGGTTTATCGGAATACCGAGGCGGTAGGTACGTGTGCCGAACTCCTAACCGTTGCATCCGTTCGGCTTCCTTGGAATACCACAATAGTTCACGCTTCACACTCGCCCATATTGGCTGGCAGAGTTTGGCATTGTCGATGATTTTTGCTGCCTCGGTTGCGGCGGCTACTGTGTCATTAGATTTAGCTTTGGCGATTTCTTCCACTGCCCGGACTAGGAACGGGTAGGGCTTGCCTGTTTCTGGGTCGAGCCATTCATGGGTGGGGCGATCGCTAGTTCCTAATTCTAACCCCGCCTCGAAGTCATCCCAGAGGGAACACATTCCCGTCCGCTCTAAATCAGCCATGACTGTTTTGGCATAAGCCGACGGGCATCTCGCTCCATGATTAGCTGCGTATTGACGGAGGGCATCATAGAATCCGCGTTTCTTCTCTGCTGGAATTTCAAAAACGACGGCGGCGGCGGCGGAAAATTTTTCCTCGGAATTAACTGATTGTTGAGCAGGGTTAGGAAAATTATTGGTTTGTGGTTGTTTCTTTTCCTGGTTGTTTACCTCCGGATCTGACTTGAGTTGTTCAACTTTTGTCTCTCTCTCTCGCTCTGAGAAAGTCTGATTAGTCTGATCAGTCTGAAGAGTCTGATCGCGCACGCGATCCTTATATATGTCGCTGTTTTTTTTAGCCGCATTCCCGGTTAAATTTTCGACAGAGCGGTTATTTAAACCAAAGTGCGTTAAATTTGCCGTTTCTGCGGTTAAATAACCGCCCTTGCCCTGCTTGGCTTTCAGCCGTTTTGATGACTCTCTGGCTCGGTGTGCTGACAAGTTATGTCCCCACCACTCGGTTGTTTTATAGTCGTATAGGTCGAGGTCGCGTAGTAGGTTTAAATCTTTCTCGACGGTTCGACGCGACACCCCGATTTTGATGGCAAGATCAGCCGGGTTCGGGATTTGGTGATAGATGGGTTCTCCGGAAGCTGTATAGTCTGAGAATGGATCGACCATCATTAGATAAAGCCACAGACGAAGCTGAGAACCCGTGAGCTTTTTACCGATGGCTAGTGCCGCGTCTCCTACAGCAACCATGAAAAATCCATCCCTGTTGTCTTCCAGTTGTGGCTGGCGGTGGTTACGCTTATTCATGCTTCACCTCCCAGGGCTGTTGGTGAAGTCGGAGCGCTTCCTACGATTCCCTTCTCTATGAATGCCTTAACGACCCAGGTACTCACTGCAAGCGAGTGAGTTATCCCAAAGTTCCGGTGTTTCTCGATCCACTCGGCTTTTTGTGTCATAATATACCTACATATTTTTATTTTTGTGTCATCAGTGCGCCCGATCTTGGCGCGTGATGCCTATCACTAAAGTCCCTCTACTTGGTTAAAAGTAGGGGGTAATTTTTTCTCTGTTACAGAACGTACTACATAGTATGTTACAAGTTGAACTACAATGCCGACTTCTATGTCCAACTCTAGATGGGCGTAGAAGGGGGATAAGCCAATAGCACGAATTGGTCTTAAACTTGAAGTGCTACGATCTCAGTGTTCCCAAAAAAGGATTATTGCAATAAACGCGCAAATCCCCTAGTAAATTTATGCAAGAAGTAATAATTTTTAACAAAGTTAATTCAGTTTTTAACTACAGTGGCGCTGAAATCGCGAGACGGAGCGGGTTACACAGGAGTTTGATTAGTCGGTTTTTGACGGGGAAAACCGATATTTCCTTCAGTAATTTCCTGACCATAGTGCGCTCGATGCCGTTGGAGTTTCAGGAAGCCTACTGGGATGAGTTATTGGGGATAAAATCTGCTCAAGCGTTGCGTTCGACTCGGATTCCCTGGACAGACTTAATTGCCAAAGCGTCCATGAGCGAGATTGAAGAAATCCTCAATGCGATCGCAGACCGTTGGGCACAGTTGAGGAAAGCGAAGGAACAAGAGGTCAGTGTAACGCGATGAATAATGGTGTGACGGACATCAAGCGGATCAAGGCTGAGATTGATAAGTTACCGATTGAGGATAAAGCCAGGTTGATTCAGGATGTTCTCAAAGGATCAGGGCTACAGGTGGTGATGGGGGGTGGTAACTTCATTTCAGCGGAGATAGTTTTGCAGATTCAAAATGGTTCAGCGGAGCAGCTAGAAGGGATTTTTCGGGATGAGAGCGAATCGGGTCAGCCAGGAAAAAGAAGGTTCTGTGTAGGAGATGAGCGATCGCACCTCGATATCATCGCTCATCAGTTGTAGAGAATTCGGTTTTTCACTCCACAAAACAAATCAGCTTGAGAATTTGTACGAAAAAGCAAGGGTTTCGGGTGGGGGAAGTCCCGCGATACGTTCTGTAGGAACAGGCTCCGCCAACGCCTACGCGGTGCTGGCTCCTGGAGCTGCTGTAAAATCTAATTTATTGCTTGATGGTTATTTGGTGTGAGTACCAGATACGGCTCGACGGCTCGACTGAGCGCTCGTACTACATTTTGAAGTGCGGAATGTGGGATCTAAACTACGTCATAAAGAAAAGCGAAAGTTCCATCACTTTTCACATCTGACTGAATTGCCTCATTTTAGGTAAGCATAAGTTCTGAGTCTAACAGAGCCAGGATTTTAAGTAGCTGGAAATGGCTTCCATAAAATTTTGATTCCAATCCGAAAGATTTTCAGCTTGGTGGGAGGCATTCTCAGCTAGTTTCAAGGCTTGAGCTTGTTCAAGGAATAACTCTTCCCAAGTTAGTTGGGTCACTGTTTTAGCTACACCTAACTGAGTCAGGGCTATGGCATTGAGATACTCTTCTAGGTGTCTGGGTAATAGTAACTGAGGAATACCTGCTAACAGGCAAGCCAGAGAAGTTGTCAAACCTCCGTGATGGATAGCTAGAGACCTCCCTGCCAGAGCCTCATTTAAAGGTCTGAACTCACACTGGGGATGAAGAATTTGCTGCACCAGCTCACGATAAGCTGTTCGGCATTTAAATAGGGTATAATTAAAATAGGAAATCCGAAGAACAAAAAAAATATGCCAGCCAAAGA
>NZ_JBKHUP010000155.1:0-13666 GCF_046565525.1 Coleofasciculus sp.
ACCAATTTTTATAACTTTGAAAAAAGAGCTTTATTGTTTTGGCATTTAGTTGATAGTTTAGCATAATAAGTACCGAAAAACCTTTTTATTTGGTTTGATTTTTAAGCTTTTTTGTTCCAACTCCTGATCATTTGAAAATTTTATCTCACCAACTCTGGCAGTATGTTCTCGTGCAAGATATCCCAGGTAAAGTCGAGTTAACTTTAAATGAATATCTTGTTCAATCAGAGTCTCTCTAGACTCTAAATATTCTTTCAGTGTATCTTCCTCTATAAGGATATTTTTAACTCGGCTTAAAATATCTTTTGCATCCTTAATTAGTTCTTCTAGTTGATTGGCTACTACTAAAGCAAAAACACCTTTGGGCTTTTGAATTTTCCAAACTCGGCTTGATTCGCTTCGCCCTATTTGATAGCGAATTTGGGTTTTAATTGCTTCTAACGAGGATGTTTCAGTCGAAAAAGATAAAATATTTCTGAAAGGCGACTTTTTATCTGCTTTCTCTATTTCAAATTCCTGAGCTATACCTTGCATACGTGGGATTATTGTATTTATTTGAACGTCTATTTCTTTATCCAGTCTTAAGGTCAACCGGGTTTCTAAATCTAATCCAATACTAGCTATCATAACTATTTAGCCTCCTCCCAAACTATAGTATGAAAATCATTACAAACTTGCACTTGACCAAACCCTTCACAGGTGCGATCGCCTACCCCCTTCAACTCTAATTTTTCTAACGCCTCAATCCAATCTTTCTCCTTATCTTTGATTGTACTAAACAAATAAACCGCACCTTTATTCGTGATTAACTCCACATCCTTCATTAACCCCCAAGCTGAATTCCAGCCAGAAATATAGTCATAGCTACTATAAGCAACATGTAGTTCAACCGGGTAATCCGTTAACTGAGAAAACTGTCGCAGCATATCTGAATAAATCACCATAGTACGTTGCCAGTTTTCCGTTAAAATAGCGTCGGATTGCAAATCTAATGTAAAGTAAGTGCGATTTTCTAGCGGACGATTGCCGAAAAGATTTCCCCACTCACGCCAACGCTGCTGGAGTGCAACGTTAAACCGTTTGACCCGTGAGTCAACATCTATATTAGGTTCAACACTATTCGCTTCTATTTTAACTTTCCCTAATCCCCGCGAGGCTGCACCACCCAAACGAAAGTTTTCCGAGTTACAACTGATAAATTGAGTCAATTGATCAGCTAAATTATCATCGTCTACCAAAATCGAACTGTGATAAACCACTGGTTGCTTATGCTGAGTTTCATTGAGAACCTCAATGCTATATAAGACTTGTTCTTCTGATGTTGCCCGACGCCGATTAATCCCCACACGAGTTAGCAGCCGTTTAGTTACTGACTGGCTTGTACATTTATCCGTCATTTTACTGTAGAATCCACTAAAAGGCTCAACTCGACTATCCGTTCCCTCTTCTAAAGTTTTTGGACAACTGGGATCGTAAAGATGGTTGTAGCTTTCTGCACAAAAGCGGTCAATTAATGTATCAAAAACACCATTACCTTTAGGCTTAAAACCGGGATTGGCTTTGGCACTTACGGCTGTAGCAGGTAAGACACCAACGTCTTCTGTTGCTGCTGGATAACCATTGCGGAAAATGGCAGCATCCCCACTCAGAAATAGGGCTTGGAAATCACCGCCTGATTCTGTAAAATCCGTATCCTGCCAACCAGATTGTTGTAACATTACAGCAGCCATCGCACCTCGAATTACCGAACCGGGAATATAGTCTGCTGCTTCACTGACTGAACCCCCTGGTTTTTTTCGTCCAATTGCTAGAGGGGATAAGGCTTTAATTTCCAGTTGAATGCGCTTCATTTACTCCTCCTTTAGCTAAATAATTCCACACTGACTCATCCACCTGAATTGGGGGAAGTTCCCACTTTAACCATCCCAATCCTGTGGATTTAGAACCCCCCAAAGCATTAATATGGTGTAACCCAGCTAAAATTAAGGCTTTGGTAAAAGCCGGACAATTGGGTTGAAGATGAATGTCTCCAGTAAACTTAAGCTGAACATTAGCTGGTGAGGTTTCTAGGAAGTAGAGTTTTTTCTCTTCAGCAGTATGACGACGACGATTAATAGTCACACCAGGGCGGAGAACCTCTGGCGGGAGATTGTCCGGTTCTTCCTGGCAAATTAAGTCATCAAAAATGACTCGTGACGGTAAGGCGGGATTGCCAAAAATCTGACAAATTAAACAATGATATCGGTGATCTCCTGGTACTCGATAATCCTCGTCTCGTTGAAAACGCCTCGCCTCCTCTTCGGGAAAATTTGCACGCTGGGGACACATGGTTTGAGGATTAGGTGCTTGACAAATTGCCCACCCTAACCCCCGTGCTAGTTTCTCACATTCATGGCGCAAACGCCCTTTAAGTTGAGATGCAGGAATCAAAAGTTTGTTGTCCGCAGTACGCACAATTGGCTTATCGGCTAGAGAACCCGAAGAACCTCCTGCACCCACGCATAAAGCAGTATCAATGATAGCCGTTAGGGAGATTGTTTCGACTGGATTGGATAATAATTCTTGTAGATAAATCATGGTAATCGCGCCTCCGTCTGGCTAGGTTGTTCAGCGGTTTCGACAATAAAAGGATAAAGTTCGACCAATTCCCGCCATATAGTTTCATAAGTAGTCGTACCATCCTTTTCCGGTAACGACATCCAGGGTGCTAAATTACCCTTATTAGTCTTGGCATCACACCAGGCTTTTTCAAAATACTCCTCCAATAGTTTTTGGTTTTCTGGTTTTAAGCGAACGCGGAAATAGCGATAATTTAGCATAGCTGTCTGTTTGCCTTGTTCAAGTAAACGGCGGATTTGATAAAGTTGCGATCGCGGAAATTCTGACTGCTTTAGTTTCTCCCCAGTTTCAATCAATCCGCCGAGTTCATGTAGGGTGTAGGGGGCGCCATAGAGTTTCAGGGTTGGTTTACTTTTGTCTTGTTCCTGCTTGGTTAAACCCTCTTGGCGAAACTTTGCAAGATCTGAGGAAATCATGGTTACTGACTTCAAGGTGAGAAAGTCAACTGTACCGCCGTGATAGTTATAATATTTTTTTAAGTCCTTTGCCTTCTTCTTTGCTGATTTGAGTAATTGATCATAGAATCTTTTGGCATAGTATATGGGGGTATTATAAGCGGTAATTAAAACTCCGATAGACGTACTCAGTTCACAATGGCTTTGGGGTGGGACTTTACCTTTATATCGATGGGCTTCTTTTTGACTCGGCAATGACTTGTAACCCTTTTCTAAAAGTATAGATTCAAACTCATCGCCAATGGTTTGAGCTATTTTCAGGGCTTTGTTAGCAGGTACAACGATTAACACATCATCTCCACCCAGCAGCAAAATCTCAAAGGGGTGAATCCACTCCCCATTTTTATGGGTTGATTCATCATCCGGATCTAATTTTTTCAATTGATGAGGTTCTAGGTGTTTTGCTAATGCAATATAAACGGATTTTTTCGTTGCCTCAAAAATATCTGCACTAAATTGTCTATATTGCTCAGGACTTTGAATTGATTTTTGGATGTAACCTCCCATATTATTGCCATCAGCATAAATGTAACCCACAAAGCCATCACTAGCATCCCCAATTTCTGTCAAGGTTTGGGCTGCTTCAACTGTTATAGACGATTTATTTCGGTAGTACTTTTCTCTATAGTGGTGATTTATTTCTAAGAATTCATCATTGAACTTCGTTACCCAGTCTTCAATAGATTCCGGTTTCCAGGTAAATTCTTGGGTGTACCATTTGGGTAACTTGTCTGGCTTAACGGCACGCTTTGCTAATAATCCCACAATCCGCTTCCGGGCTAAAGGTTCAGATAACCAAGGTTGACTCGGAATCATATTGGCTTGTACCGCAGCTAAAGCGCCAGTATTATCATCCCGGAGTAAATAAGGATGGGTTTCAAACATGGGTGGGTAACGGCGGCTGGGGCGATTACTTCCAGGTTTATCGTTACCATTGCGTCGTTGATTAAATTGAACTGTTAACTTGCTGAGTAGTTCGTTAAAATTCTTGCGTTTCCGAAATTTTTCTTCCGGCGTGTTAACATCGGTGCGATCGAAATAGGCTTTAACTAAAGGGTTGTCTTGATTCTGCCGATACCATTCTAACCAGGGGGTGTCGTCAATCTTATTTTGCAACAACCCAAAACGAATTTCCAACAGTCTAAATGTATCCCCAACCACACAGGAGTTAGCAGTTAACGTTTCCTCGGTGTAGCGTTTTTCCATTGCGTCAGCTAAATCATCAACCCATGCCGCCGGACAAAATGCTATAGTCACAGCACCAGAGGAGCGAACAATCAGTTCTGGGATTAAAGCAGATTCCAAGTCGGGGAAATCCTTTAAAAAATCCTTAATTGAATCGGTTCTTTGTTCTTTATCAAAAAACGCCGGGATATCAATCAAGTTAATTCGGTCAAGTAAGGCTGATGCGCCCCTAATTTCGGGAAGTTTAGCGGATTCAAACACATAGCCTTTAATCTTTGTTGCGCCGCCGTAGACTAAACCGATTCGGGTGGTTTGCTCCCACAACTTGGGATAATTATCTTTAAGATCAGTGATTTTATCGGGAAAATAGTCTTGGGGAATCCCTTGTAGTTGCCGCACCGTTTGTAGTGAGCACTTTAGTGCTTCCGGAACCTCTTTCCCTTGAAGCAACGCCTCTCGCATCTGCTGCAAGATACTCAAATCAAACTGCGGTTCACGCCTCTCGCCCCAAGCGAGACACCAGGCGATTCCAATGGTTAGGGGGTGTAGAGAATGAGTCATAATTGAGCGTGCTTTTAAGTTATTGTATCCAAATACTAGAGAGAATAGATAGGGGAATGTCTAGCTTGTGCGCTCCTTCCTTTCTCTGTGACTCCCAATCCAAACAGGATCTAGGTTTAGGGTTTCTAAGTCGGGTGATTTAGTAACTATTGTTACTGACAAAAAGGGGGACAAGGATAAAAATTGTCTTAGCTAATCATTGCCGAAAGCTATATCAACGTGAACCGGATTATCCCCCTCGCTAGATGGCTGGATTACCGAGAAAGCGCGGCGGGTAATTCCACGGGAAATACTTCCCCCACGGAGACATCGTGAGTGTGAGTCGCGACGACGACAACGCCTAAACGGGGGTCATAACATCCCACCCAGGCGGCGGGATGACATTCGTGAACCAGGTAACTGTACAGCCAAATCGGACCTTTTCCTTCAATGACGATACCTTGGTTGAAGGGTATTCCTTCTGGTAGTTTTAGTCCTTTAATATCTGGGGGGGAAATAATGCCGTCATCTGTTGTAATCTGGAAATGCAGATGTTGATAGGGTAAACCGGTTTGGGTTTGATGGGGAAGCAGTTGAAGTTGAATCGCGTTCATGGTTTTTGCCGTTCTGTCAGTACGAGGCTAATGTAGCACCCCCTGGGAAAGACCCTTTTCCGACGACCGGAAGGGTTTGGCATTTAAGGGGGTTTGCCTGTATTATTATCGAATAACGACAGAACCTAGAAAACTGCATAGCAAAATACGGTAAATTAGCTTATCTACACAGGTCACGCGATCGCTCCAAACCTCATTTTTCCGTTGAGGTGTGTCGATGGCAGTCTGGGTAAGGGTTTTGGACGATGAAAACCGGAGATTTTTGTCAATAAGCGTTGAGTAATTGACAATGAAAAAGGTGTGGAGATTTGGCGTCTGAAACCCGCTCTCTGTAAGGTTTCCTGAGCGAACTCTTGACAAACTCACTTCCCCCAAAGGGGATGAAAACTCTGGTATCAGTAAGGTGGGCAATGCCCACCCTACAACTTGAAAAATTTACCCGGTATGCTGGATAAGCCCAGGAATAGAGCAAGGCGATCGCACGGATTCGGTAAAAAGATGATAACCTTTGTATTTTCGGGGATTACGGGGAGAATAGGGGTGTAATCTTGTTAAATAGAGAGGGATTACTATCAGGAGAAGGTGCGGTTGGACGCTATGCTGACTTACTTAAAACTGGACGTAGAGGGGATAATCTAACACCTCACCACATTCCTTCTAATGCTTTTATGGCAGCAAAGGTTCCTGGTTACACTAGAGGAATGGGCATTGCTATGATGATGGAACATCCTTTGCCCGGTCAAGGAGGTCGTCATCGTCAAACTATCTCTTATGGACAATCTCCTGATTTAAGTCTTTCGCCTAGGCAGGCTCTGGCTAGAGAGATTAGAGATGCGCGATCAATTTATTGGCGTCAGGGACTTTATACGCCAGAAATTAGACGCAGCTTACAGGATATTATCCAGTTCAATAAGTTAGCTTGGCAGGGTATTTTTGAGCAGGGAGAGAATAGCTGATGTCACAAACCAATTGGATTCGTGTCTTAGAGGCGAATAAATTGATGCGATCGCGCCAAGAGGTGATCGCCTTTGAAACAGCGTTAGCTGAACTGGCAAAGCATCCTCAAACCGAGGATTTACCCACCTTACATCTCATGTTCGATGATCGCTGTGAACAGCCAGAGGTCATGTTTAGTCTGCTTCATTTTCTAGAATCCTTTGATTTACAGCAACAGCTTCAAGCATTTATTACTGTGGCGCCTCAGTTAATCGGGTTGGCTCAAGATTGGGCGAGAATCATCCATACTCGGATTTTGAATGATGATTCGGCTTGTCAGTTGTATCGAGAGTTGTTACATTCGGTTAACTCACAACATCCAAATTTTATCCGTCAATTGCTTGAAGACAGCGCTACTCGTCATTTAACCGATCTGAATTCGCCAGGGGAGTTAATAAAACAGGTTTGAGACAACTCAGTCTACCCTATATATTAGGAGCAACCCCTTGAAAATCCGGCATTCACCCCATCATGGCACCCCGCAAACGCAGCCAAACCCAACCCCCTCCATCCCGCCATCCCTGGACACCGGATACAGAATTAGTCGGACTTGTCTTAGAATTAACCGCCAACGCCCCAGACTCCCTCTATACTCAATACACTGTCGGACTCCACGCCTGGTTCTTAGATCAAGTTCGCCAAACTAACCCCCAACTCTCCGCTTATCTCCATGATGGTCAATCCGAGAAACCCTTCACCCTCTCCCGCTTAGACGGAGACTTCCTCACCTCTGGAAAAACCCTCAAACTCAAACCCGATACAACCTACCGTTGGTACATCACCGCCCTTTACCCACCCCTAACCCAATGGCTCGCCGAATGGGTTCATCACCTGCCAGATATGATTAAATTACGCGGTGCTGTCCTCAAAATTAGCCGTTGGCACATTGCTTTAGCACCAACCACTTATCCTAACTTATCTACCCCAATCCCCACCCTACCCCAATCCCTAAGCCTCAGCTTCCTCACCCCTACCAGCTTTCGCCGCAAGGGACACCATTTCCCCTTACCGGTTCCCAGGAATCTCTTCCACAGCTATTTGCGGCGCTGGAATGATTTTTCTCTTCAACCCTTTGATCAAACCGCCTTTTTAGACTGGGTAGACGAAAATGTAGTGATTCAGCGTCACCGTTTAGAATCGATGAAAGTTGCAGCAGGAAAGAAAGGAGTCGTCACCGGATTCACGGGTGCGATCGCGTTAGGACTGGACTCAGGTGCAACCCAACACCCAGAATTTAGCCAATTATTCCATACCTTAGCCCAATTTGCCCCCTACTGCGGCACCGGACACAAAACCCCCTTTGGCTTAGGACAAACTCGCCTAGGCTGGTTATCCCCCGAAACCCCCGCCCTCCCCTCAATAGAAACCCTCTTAGCCGAACGCATTAGCGAATTAACCCAACAATTTCTCGCCCAACGCCAGCGCCAGGGGGGAAATCGGGCGCAAGACATCGCCGAAACCTGGGCAACCATCTTAGCACGACGAGAAATGGGGGAATCCTTACAGGCGATCGCAGATGATCTGGAGATGCGTTATCAAACCGTCAAAACTTACGCCAAATTAGCCCGCCGTGCCATCTTGAACCCTGACAGATAACTCTACTTAATTAACAGTATTACAGTTGTTCCCCGTAACCGCTACTATTGCTATGTATAACATTGAGGCGGTTCAGGGGCAATGCATGAATTGAATTCATCCTCCTCCACACAAGCAGAACGGTTTCGGCGGCTTCAGAGCCAGTTGCGCGATCGCTGGTCTAGTATTGATCTATTTGACCAAGATGATCGCGACATCTTGGTTGTCCCGTCTGTCTCCGTTGATCAGCGAGAACTAGCGAAGATTCCGGGTTTTCTGCACTATGAGGAACGGCTGTTATTTTCCCTGATTCGCTTACGCAATCCCCGCACCCGCCTGATTTACGTAACGGCGGTACCGCTATCGCCGATTGTGATTGATTATTATTTGCAACTTTTACCCGGAATCCCGTTTTCTCACGCCCGTGAGCGTTTGATGCTCCTCTCAACCTATGATGCCTCACTCAAACCCCTGAGCCAAAAAATATTAGAACGTCCCCGGCTAATGGCGCGAATTCGTCAGGCGCTGCGTCCGCACAAGTCCTATATGGTTTGTTACAATTCCACCCAGCTTGAGCGAGAATTATCAGTAAAACTCGGTCTACCCCTTCTCGCACCTGACCCCGATTTACTCTACTGGGGAACCAAGAGTGGGAGTCGGGAAATTTTTAAACTCAGTGGTGTCCCCCATCCCGATGGCTGTGAAACAATGTGGACAGTGGACGAGTTGGTGGAAGCGGCGGCTGTATTGTGGGAACGTCATCCCGACTTAAAGCGGATGGTGATTAAACTCAATGAAGGCTTTTCTGGGGAAGGGAATGCCATTCTGGATTTGAGAAAAATCCCCGACGCAGCACCAGCAAAAGCATCTCATGATCAACGGGTTGCAGCTATCCACGAAGACTTAGAACATTTAGGCTTTCAGGCAAAGAATGAAACCTGGACTCAATTTTCCAGTCGCATCCCAGAGTTAGGCGCGATTGTCGAAATATTTATCGAAGGAGAGAAAAAGCGATCGCCGAGTGTACAAGGGTATATTACCCCGCGTGGTGAGGTAAAGATACTCTCCACCCATGATCAAATTTTAGGCGGTCCAGATGGTCAGATTTATCTGGGGTGTCGATTTCCCGCTGATGCAGCCTACCGCTTACCCCTGCAACAGATGGGAATTAAAGTGGGACAGGTTCTGGCAGAAAAAGGTGCAATCGAGCGTTATGGCGTGGATTTTGTCGCCGTTCACCAGCCGGAGAAGGGGGAAAATGCCTGGGATTTACAGGCGATAGAAATTAACTTACGCAAAGGGGGAACCACCCATCCGTTTATGTCGCTTCGGTATTTAACCAATGGTCATTACGACGCCTCAACGGGTTTATTTTACAGCCAGCAAGGTCGCCAGAAATATTACATCGCTACTGATAATTTACAACGGGATCATTACCGAGGGTTAATGCCCAATGATCTTATGGATATTATCACCCATTATCGTCTACATTTTGATAGCAGTACCCGTACTGGCAATGTGTTTCATCTGATGGGCGCCCTTTCAGAGTTCGGCAAACTGGGATTAACCTGTATTGGCGACTCCCCTCCAGAAGCGGAGGCATTTTATAACCAGGTGATGCAAGTATTGGATCACGAAACCACCGGGACTGATAATGACCAGTTTTCTTATCCCTGTGAGCCGATTTCCTGGTTCTCTAAGTGATATCGAATCCGCTTGATTGCATACAGATGCGGCTTTCCCGGTAGTTAGGGGCTGCTGCAGGGAGTCTGGTGGTGGGGAGAGGCAATAGGGAATAGGCAATATGCAATGGTTTCACCCCTCTGTCGAGGTAAAAACCTTGCACTTGTTGGGTCGGAAAATGGCTTGAAACCCAAATCTTGTCTACCTTACACACTTATGCAGCAAGCCCTAGTTAGGATGGTAATAAAAATGAGCTATCTCCTAGGGTTTGATTAATGACGACTACATCAGTTTCCAGATATGTCACTCGTAATCCAGACATTTTAAGCGGTGAACCGATTATCATCGGGACGCGCATATCGGTGCGAGTCATTGTCGGCTTATGGCGATTGGGTACTCCTCCTGAAGAAATTCCGGCTCAGTATCCCCAGCTTACCCTGGCTCAAGTCTTTGATGCCCTGAGCTTCTATTTAGATAACCAGACTGAAATCAATGAGTATATTGAGCGAAATCGAATCCCAGACGATCTGATTCATCCCGCAGTTCGCAAAGCCTTAGAAGCGGAATGAATGCTGACCTTGATTAGGGTTAGTTTTGCTTGCCAATACAGCACGGTAGAGATCCCCCCAAACCCCCCTTTTTAAGGGGGGCTTACTTTGGGTTCATGTCAACGAGAGTAGGTTGGTTTGATGTCCTGTCCCCAACAAGCACGGGTTAGCTTTTGGATATTATCTGCTATCCCTAAAAACAGCAAAGGCTTAATCAGGATAAAACCAACCCCTCAACCAAAGGTTGTACCGTTCCACCCCCACATACTACCCTTGGCATCAGCGAACTCAATATAAATTCGCTTAATCGGGACACCCAGCTTTTCACTAATCACCTGGCAAAAGTCTTGACTCATTGCCTGGGTTTGGGCTGGACTCATCGTGCCAATACTTTTGACTTCTATGTAGCAGGTGGGTTCAACAGTACCGCCAAAAGTCATGGATACACCCTCTTCAAATGCCGTCATCACATAAGATTCAGGCTTGCCTACATGCTGGGCTAGCTTAGCGGAAAGGATTTTCAGCAACCCTTCCACTAGGGTAGGTTCTAGATTCGTCACAGATGATTGAACTTTAATCAGAGGCATTATGTTTAGTCTTGCAACTTCATCAAAACCATTTGGGATATGGGGTCAGTCTCTAGCCACCATATTGCCAACCGGTGCTTTCGAGTGAAAGCGGTTCTCCTTCCCGGTGGACACCTGCGGCAATCACTTCACCCACATAAACACTGTGATCCCCCTTTTCCACCGCATCGATTACTTTACATTCGATGTAACCGAGGGAGTCAGAAATAATCGGACAGCCGGTGGCTTCTCCTTCATAAAATTCCACATCCTCGAACTTATTCCCAACCCGGCTTTGGGGTTTAAAGAATTTCGCCGCCATGTTTTTTTGTCCACTGTCTAGGAAGCTGATGCTGAACACCCCACTTTTTTTCAGCATTTCGTGAGATCCCGTCTCTTTCTTAATACAATTGACCACCAGTGGCGGTTCAAAGGAAGACTGCATCAGCCAACTTACGGTGAAACCGTTTAAGTTATCACCCTCTTTGACGCCGCAGATATATAGACCATGGGGAATCTTACGCAGCATCGTTTTTTTCGCTTGTTCGTCTAGCAAGGCATCCTCTCCCTAAATTGCACAGATCTGGCATTCAGTGTACCAAGAGGTCAGGGATTTTGGGTGCAGGGGAGAGTTTTGACCCTTCACTTTGTTCGAGGGAACATTGTTTGTAGGGGCGGGTTTTACTACTATCGTTTCTTTTTGACCCCGATGTGACTAAACCCGCCCTAACCCCCCCTCTTTCCAGACGTTCCACGCCTTATACCAAGTTGCATTCAAAGATATAACTTTCTCTCCCCCTGCTTCCCCTGCTTCCCCTGCTTCCCCTGCTTCCCCTGCTTCCCCTGCTTTTCCTATCTACTATGTTTGAGCGCAACTCAGTATTACGTCTGGAACATTGCTTCCCCTGCTCCCCCCACAACGGATAAGCTAATGAGGACGCCAGGTTTTGCGAACTCGACCTAGAATCCCTTTGTGTGAGAAATTCTGCTTAAACTTCTTAAATTCACCCGCATCTAACCAGACGCCGTGACACTGGGGGCATTTTTCATACCAGATACTATACCGGTCAATATCAATCATGCGAAACATCGTCGCGCCACAGCGAGGACAGTCCACATCGTCATCCACTTGATCAAATTGATGTCCCATTTCTGGAGATCCAATGTCCAAACTCTCGGAGTCTTTAATCCGCTTGAGTTTTTCAGCTTCCAGAGAATCAAACCAAATCCCTTTGCAGTTACAGCAGCGATCGACTTCTATGCCACCATGAGTGATAGACTCTAAGCTTTCACCACATTTAGGACAGACGGTTGGCTTCATAGTTGACTGGGGAACAGAGAAAAGGCAATACAATCACTATACTCGCAGGGAATTCTAATGGGAGCAGGTCAATCTAATCTCCTCTTCTCCTGCAAGGGCGGGTTTAGTCAAGTTAGGGGTGTCTCCAGAACGTTATGGGTAAAACCCGCCCCTACAACCCTGCTCCCTGAAGCCCCTGTGCACCCTATCTCCCCTCGCGGCGAAAGAGGTGGGAGTGCTCTGGGTGATAGAGACGGGAACGTGTCCCTGTCTTAGTATCTTGGCTAGATATTGCCTCTGGTAAAGACCAAGGTGTTCTCAAGGCGGGACTGATAATATAAAGTGTTGTCCGAATTAGATTTTCCTGGTGAGTCAGTGCTGCCATTTGTTCTAGAGGGACAAGCCAGATTTTTTCATCGGACCAACCAATGCGGAAACAGATAGCAACCGGGGTATTGGCTGGATAATGCTGGAGGAGTTTGGCTTGGGCGGCTTCTACATGGCGAGCGCTTAGATAAAGACAGAGGCTGGCTTGATGCGCGGCTAGGGATGCTAATTCTTCCGGCTCGGGTACGGCTGAAGCTCGACCACTAATGCGTGTCAGGATAATGGTTTGTACCACGTCCGGTACTGTGAGTTCAACCCCTAGTTTAGCCGCAGCCGCTTGGTAAGCACTAATCCCAGGAATCACTTCAAAGGGAATTTCCGCCTCGGTAAGGGCTTGCATTTGCTCGTGAATGGCGCTGTATAGACTCAGATCACCCGAATGCAGACGAACGACTGATTTTTGCGATCGCACTCGTTCGATCATCAGGGGTAAGATGTCTTCTAGGGTTTTATTCCCAGTTCGGATAATTTCTGCATCAGGACGGGTTTCCTGCAAAATTTGTGATGGCACTAAGGAGTCGGCAAATAAAATAACATCTGCTTTTTGCAGAATTTTCACCGCTTTAACGGTTAATAACTCCGGATCTCCAGGACCGGCACCAATGATGTAGACGGCTGGGGCTAGAGAAGGGAGAGGGTTTTGACGTTGAGTAGAGTCAGAGGTTTGATACATATAAATTTCCGGAGCAAGTTCATGGGGATAGGAAGAAAGAAATGGTAGATGCACCCTGATTCAGTCCTAGAGATTTTTTCTCTGGGACTTTTGTTTTTTTAGGCAATCTTTCCGGAGCAAGTTCATGGAGATAGGAAATAAGAAGTGGTAGATGCACCCTGGTTCAGTCCTAGAGATTTTTTCTCTGGGACTTTTATTTTTATACAATTAGTCCGGACTAGGTTCATGGGGATAGGAAATAAGAAGTGGTAGATGCACCCTGATTCAGTCCTAGAGATTTTTTCTCTGGGACTTTTGTTTTTTTTAGGCAACCTTTCCGGAGCAAGTTCATGAGGATAGGAAATAAGAAGTGGTAGATGCACCCTGATTCAGTCCTAGAGATTTTTTCTCTGGGGCTTTTGTTTTTTTTAGGCAACCTTTCCGGAGCAAGTTCATGGGGATAGGAAATAAGAAATGGTAGATGCACCCTGGTTCAGTCCTAGAGATTTTTTCTCTGGGGCTTTTGTTTTTTTTAGGCAATTAGTC
>NZ_JBKHUP010000156.1:0-13466 GCF_046565525.1 Coleofasciculus sp.
TGAAGAAACTTATACCGTTGAGTTTTGCCTAGGTTTGTTTACTTGTGAGCAGATATGACTAGGTTTTTGGAAGCGGTTTTCCCGTGCGCGTACTCACCCGCAGCGCTGAAAAAGCTCGGACTATGTTTAATAACCGGGTGGAAATTGCCATTGGCGATATCCGTCAGCCAGCCACTCTTCCCACCGCTACCCAGAATATTACTCACATTATCTGTTGTACTGGCAATCGATGGTCCTTACACCTCTTATGATTTAAACACGCTAGTGAAAGCCAAAACAAACGGAAAATTAGGCGTCGTGGTAGGAACAGGCGATACTCTAGAAGGTGAAACCAGTCGAATTGACGTAGCCGCCGCCTGCGTTGAATGTATCGATAATCCGGTGACAGAGGGAAAGGTGTTTGAGTTAGTCAATAAAGGCACAAGACCCGCGAAAATTGATTGGATAGCACTGTTTTCTAGTCTAAATCGGTAAAACCCGCCTCTACAATGCTGTCCACAGTGCTAACCCACCACCGCGTCCTCTCGCCGCGATCGCACGGTTTTCGACGAGAAAATAGGTAAAAAATGCCTTATCTTTTAAAGGTTTATCATAAAAAGAAGCCTCTCGCTCTTGACCACCGCGAATATATCCTTCATATAACCTTAAACCAAATAAAGACACTTTCATGCGGGTAAAATCAAAAGCGAGGATATTTGTATTGGAAAAAAACTGAGTCGGTCCTGTGACAACCAGTTGCACAGATCCAAGTTCCACAGAATTGGCTACAGTTCCTTGCTCTGGATTGGCTTGTGACTGAAAGTAGGATAACTGAATCTTCACCCATTTCGGCAAAAACCGTCCCGCACCCAAAACAACACCAGCACGTTGACGAGAGCGTTTGGTTCCGGTGATAAATCCCAATCGCCATGTTCCCAGCAACTGAGAGTAGCTATGGCGCACTTTCGTCTGTTTTGCTGTCTTTTCTGCGGTTAACAGCATCTCAACCACAGCCTCTGGTGCAGGGGGTTTGGTAGAAGGCGTGGTTAAAGACGCGATCGCGTGATCAAGTGTCGGATCAGTTAAGTCTGTGGTCATAAAATGACTATACCAAAATAGTGGAATAGTTGTAGGTTGGGTTGACCTTAGGAAACCCAACAGAATCTAGGGCTAAAGTCCTGACTACGAACTTTTTTGCCCTAAAACCTTTGTCACGGGTTCATATTCAGCGTTAATCTGGGACACTAGCACCGCTTTCACCTCAACGGTGTTACTCTCCGCCTTGGCTTCTAATTCCTGACACAAATGAGCCAGACGGGTGGCTCCTACCATAGCACTGCTGGACTTCAACGTATGAGCTGTCCGTTGGAGCAGTTCAGTTTGTCCTTGAGTGAGGGCATCAGACAGGTTTTGTAAGAGTTTCGGGGCGTCCTCTAGATAACGCTTAATCACTTCGGCTAATACGTCCTCTTGATTAAGCATCTCACGTAATTGTTGAAAAATTACGGGATCAAACACAGGTTTATTTGACACATCCAATCCCACCGCCTTAGCGCTATCCGATGGGGTTGTATCATTAAGATGTTTCACCGGAATCTCTCTAGGATCTTCCAGACGTTCCACCTTCACATCTCTACAGGCTTTTTTTAACGCTTCCACCAATTCCTCGATGCGGATAGGTTTGCTGATATAATCATCCATACCAGCCTCAAGGCACATTTCGCGATCGCCTACCATAGCATTCGCAGTCATGGCAATTATTCGAGGACGTTTCGATTGAGTATCCCCATTTAAATCCAACCACTCTTGACAAATACGACGGGATGCTTCTAACCCATCCATTTCTGGCATCTGAACGTCCATAAATACCACATCATAAGGCTGACGCCGTAGCGCTTCTAGAACTTCTAAACCATTCCCCGCCACATCGGCTCGATACCCCATCCGTTGCAGCAGATGCAACGCCACCTGCTGATTCACCTGATTATCTTCTGCCAGTAAAATCCGTAGGGGTAAACGTTCACCCATCTTGGCGTCAATGTCTGGCGTTTTGGCGCTGTGGACTTTCACCTTAATCGGTACCCCTGCCATTGCTTGCATCAGCACATCACACAGTTGAGACTGTTTAATTGGTTTAGTCAGAAACCCAGCAAACTTCTGCTTCATATCCGGTTCCTCGACTTGCAACTCACCCAGAGACGACAGCATCACCAGAGGTAGGCTTTGACAACCGGGAAGTTTACGAATTTTCAAAGCCAATGTCACCCCATCCATCTCCGGCATCTGCATGTCTAAAATGGCAAGGTCAAACCGTTCCCCCTGATGCAGCCAGTCTAAGGCTTGAATACCCGATTGCGCCGCATAGCATTCCATCCCCCAAGCTTGAGCTTGTCGCATTAAAATCTTGCGATTCGTCTCGTTATCATCCACAATCAGCAGGCGTTGACCGTCAAGTTCCAACTGACAAACCTGATTACTATTAACTTGGGTGCTAGGTTCAGCCGGAACCACAACGGTGAAGTAAAAGGTTGAACCCACTCCATCTTGACTTTCTACCCACATTGTGCCGCCCATCATTTCACATAATTGCTTACAGATGGCGAGTCCCAACCCTGTGCCACCGTACTTACGGGTGGTTGAGGAGTCTACTTGACTGAAGGGTTGGAATAAACGGTTTAATCGTTCTGGGGGAATGCCAATTCCGGTATCCTTAACGGCAAATTGAATCCGGTAATGGGGGGTAGCTGCTGAGGGCGTAATGGATAGGGTTGGAGAATCAGTGCTAGTCGTTGTTTCCCGATGCTCCCATTGCTCATAGTCGAGTTTCTCGGCGCTGAGTGAAACAATCACTTCCCCCGATTGGGTAAATTTAACCGCATTACTTAAGAGGTTAACCAGAATTTGCCGTAAGCGGGTCACATCGCCGACAACCATTCTGGGGGTTTGGGGCGTGATTTGATAGGCTAGTTCGAGGTTCTTATCACTGGCTTTAGCTGCTAATAGATCCAGACAATTTTCAACACAAACTTGCAGATCAAAGGAGGCTTTTTCCAACTCCAGTTTGCCGGATTCAATTTTGGAGAAGTCGAGAATATCATTAATAATGGTGAGTAAGCTATCGCCACTATTGCGAATTGTGGTGACAAATTCCTGCTGCTGATGGGTTAACGGCGTATCCAACAGCAGCCCAGTCATCCCAATCACCCCATTCATCGGCGTGCGAATTTCATGACTCATGGTGGCGAGAAACTCACTTTTGGCACGAGTCGCGGCTAAAGCTGCGTCGCGAGCTTGTGCCAATTCTTGTGAAGCTTGCTGACGCTCAATTTCTCCACCAATCCACTGCGCCATGAGTCTTAAAAGTTCAATTTCTATGTCCTTGAATGGCTTTTGTCGGGATGTGAGACTAGCGAAGCAGAGCGTACCATAGAGTTGATCAGCGACAACCACAGGGACACCAATATAGGCTTCAACTTGGAAAATCTTGTAACCGGGGTGATTGTGCCATTGGCTGGTGCTAGCCGAGAGGATACACAGGGGCTTTTTGGCGTGTAAGATTTCGGCGCAGTAGGTTTGTTTTAGCTCAAGAGTGACCCCTGTAAATCTCAAATTATTGGGCATTTGGGCGGCGATGATTTCATAACGCCCATTTTCGGTGTCAATGTTTTCTACATGAGAGAGGATACCTACATCCAGATTAAACTGGCGGCGTCCCATTGCCAGTAAGTTTTGTAGCTTTTGCTCAAAGTTAGAATTTTGTGCGGTTGTGACTTCGTATAAGGCGCGAATTGTCGCCGCATTTTCTCGCAGTTCTTGCTCAATGTGCTTGCGTTGGGTAATATCGATGGCAATGCCTAAAATTGCCGGCGTTGCTGAGCCGGTGACATAGAAGGGAATGCGGGTGGTTTGCACGATGCGAATGTTACCCTGAGCATCGGTAACCCTTTCCTCTGGGATGTGTTTGGGTTGTCCATGTTGGATAATTTGCTGTTCTTCTTCCCGAATGCGGCGCAGTTGTTCGGGGGATTGAATAAAGTCCTCGTCTTTCTGGTTGAGCAGGTGTTCTACCGTCGTCCCATAAGCATCTGCGATCGCTTGATTAACTAAGATAAACTGTCCATCTAGATTTTTGGCGAAAATAAAGTGAGGGACAAGGTCAATGATTTGACGCAGCTTTTGCTCACTGGCTTGTAACTGTTCGGCGGCTTGCTTGCGTGCGCTAATGTCTTCGACGGAACCTTCATAGTACAGCAGCACACCATTCCCATCCCGCACCGCACGAGTATTTTCACTAATCCAGATAATACTCCCGTCTTGGCGATACACTTGAGACTCGAAACTGGATACAGCACCCTGTTGATGAATCAGGCGTTTAAATTCAGCGCGTTGGTTTTGATCGACGTAGAGTTGATGTTCACAATCGGTGAGTCGGCTAATCAGGGCGGAGGGGGAGGTATAGCCATAAATCCGAGCTAAAGCCGGGTTAGCGCTAAGATAACATCCATCGGGGGTAGTTTGGAAGATACCCCAACCCGCGTTTTCAAAGATACTGCGATATTTTTCTTCGGCTTCAAACAGGGCTTCGGCGACTTGAATACGTTCTTTAATTTCCCGTTCTAATTTCTCATTTACCTGTGTCAATTCCTGAGTGCGCTCATTCACCCGCTCCTCAAGTTGAGCATTTAGGGTACGCACCGCCGCTTCTGCTTGCTTGCGATCATGGATTTCAATTTCCAGCGCCTGATTTGCGGCTTGGAGTTGAGCAGGGCTAGGTAGCGCTAAGGCTTGGG
The DNA here is from genome assembly GCF_046565525.1 of Coleofasciculus sp. Taxonomy (NCBI): domain Bacteria; kingdom Bacillati; phylum Cyanobacteriota; class Cyanophyceae; order Coleofasciculales; family Coleofasciculaceae; genus Coleofasciculus; species Coleofasciculus sp. The sequence goes on from NZ_JBKHUP010000156.1 coordinate 4,770, forward strand.
GAATCAGCGGAATCAGGACTAACGCTGTGTAACAGGAAACCAGAGCCGTAAACGCTTTAATCAACCCCGAGATCCAATAATGTGGAAACCAAAGTGTCCAGACTCCCATGAGATGAGTCATCCCACAGGCAATAATAAAAGCACCAAATAAGAAAAATACTTTGGGAAACGGAATATCCTGTCGCTGGTTAACAAAGTAAAGCAGAGTAATCGGAATTGAAAAATAAGCCAGGGCGATTAAGGCGTCAGAAATAACATGTAGGGAGACTAAATTCGTTTGCCATAAGTAGCAATGACCGTGGGGAATATACAATAGTACTGGTAACAAATCTGGCATTGTCAGTCCTTCAGTAATCCAGCGGATTTACTCGCTTATTCAAGGGAGTGAATACTCCATGTTGTTTGGCTGTGAGCCGATTGAGGGTAGGAGCGCATAGCGATGCGCCCTGGCTCCCTTGATTGGGGGACACCAAGTTCAAGCTGCTGTCGAAACAAAGGAAATCAGGGATAGTTTGATTGAATTCCGTTTCCTGTAGGAAATGGCGAAAGATTAAAAGCTAATGGTAAATCACCCGTTTCTGTCTATTTAGTAGCACAACTTGTCAGAACTCTTTATCCTCTAACATGGAATACTTTATCTATAATAAACATTTTGGCTTGACGAATGACGTAGCTTGCTGCTCAAAGGAAGCGAGTATGACAAATGACAAATGACAAATTTGGAGTTGTGCAGCCAGCCCTACTTATAAATTGACACTCCAGCCGTGGACATTTGGCTCAACGCCCGAACTAATTCTTGTACCCGAATCGGTTTACTGATATAATCATCCATACCAGCGGCTAAACAAGTTTCGCGATCGCCTTGCATAGCATTGGCAGTCATGGCAATAATTCGTGGACGTTCTGTAGCTGACCATTCCCTGACTAGGCAACGGGTTGCTGCTAATCCATCCATTTCTGGCATTTGTACGTCCATTAATACCACATCATAGGGCTGACGGTGTAGGGCTTCAATCACTTCCAAGCCATTCCCCGCCACATCGGCTCGATACCCCATGCGGTGGAGTAGCTGCAATACCACTTGTTGGTTCACCGCGTTGTCCTCAGCCACCAGAATTCGCAAGGGTAGACGCTGCGCCATTTGCGGATCAATCTGGGAGGAAAGGGACGCGGGTTTCATCGGAATCGGCTTGCCCACCAAAACCTGATTCATGACATCATACAGTTGAGACTGTTTAATCGGTTTGGTCAGAATTGCGGTAAAATGCTCCTTGACACTGGGCTCACTTAGATCAGTCGTGCCAATGGAGGTTAACAAAATTAAAGGTAAATCCTGATACCCGGGTTGCTGATGAATCGCTACAGCCAGATTCAATCCATCCGTTGAGGACATCTGCCCATCCAGAATCGCCAGATCAAAGGGTTCATGCCCACGCAACCATTCCATCACTTGGGTTCTCGACTCCGTTGTTTGGGGATGCATTTGCCATACCTGACTCTGCTGGAGCAAAATTTGACGATTGGTGCTAGTTTCACCCACAATTAGCAATCGCTTCCCGACTAAAGACGACTTAGCCAGTTCCGTTTCCGATTCAGCCTCAACCACGCCATTTACCATCACCGTAAAATAAAAGGTTGAACCCACACCCACCTTACTGTCTACCCACATCGTACCGCCCATAATTTGACTCAGTTGTTTGCAGATAGCCAGTCCCAGCCCAGTGCCGCCATATTTGCGGCTGGTGGAGGAATCCACTTGGCTGAAGGGTTTAAATAAACGGTCTAATCGATCCTGGGGAATACCAATACCCGTATCCTTCACCGCAAATTGTAACCGATAGCGGGGGGGAGTGGCAGATGAAACAGCAACCGAATCCGACTCCATTTCCGCTGCGGCTAACCGATGCGCTGTTACCGAAACCACCACTTCCCCCGCCTGGGTAAATTTAACGGCATTACCGAGTAAATTCACCAGAATTTGGCGCACACGGGTAACATCGCCGATAAAGGTTCTGGGGGTTTGAGGCGGGAATTGGTAAGCGAGTTCCAGGTTTTTGGCAGAGGCTTTGGTGGATAGCAAGTCCAGGGATTCTTCGATACAGTTTCGCAAATCGAAGGGGATTTCTTCTAAGTCCAGTTTGCCGGATTCAATCTTGGAAAAGTCGAGAATATCATTAATAATCGTGAGCAACGTATCGCCACTATTGCGGATAATTTGCACAAATTCCTGCTGTTCTGCATCCAGTTGGGTATCCAGTAGCAATCCCGTCATGCCAATCACACCGTTCATCGGTGTACGAATCTCATGGCTCATGGTTGCCAGAAATTCACTTTTTGCCTGAGTTGCAGCCAGAGCGGCGTCGCGAGCGGCGGCGAGTTCTTTGGCGGCTTGTTGGCGTTCGATTTCCCCACCAATCCATTGTGCCATTAATCGTAATAGTTCGATATCGAGTGCTTTAAAGGGTTTGTGGCGGGGGGTGACACTAGAAAAACTCAGGGTACCATAGGGTTGACCTGCGACAACAACCGGGACACCCAGATAGGCTTCCAGTTTAAAGGTTTGATAACAGGGATGATCACGCCACTCACTATTGCTGGCGGCGGGAATAGACAGGGGTTGATTGGCTTGCAGCGTGGCGTGACAATAGGTTTGGCTTAAATCCAGGTGAACTCCTTTGGGATTGAGGTGATTGGGTAACTCAGTCGCGATCGCGTGATACTGATTGTCGGTGACTTGAGATAGGATGCCAATCTCTAGGTTAAACTGCTCGCGTCCCATTACCAACAGGTTTTGCAGGCATTGGTCAAAATCCAGTTCGACGGAGGATGTGAAATTATATAATGCCCGAATCGCGGCTTCACTTTCACGCAGTTCTTGTTCGACTTGTTTGCGTTGGGTAATCTCAATAGAGATACCCAGAACAGCGGGGGTGTCTGAGTCATTGAGATAGAAGGGCATTTTCGTGGTTTGTAAAATGCGAATCTTGCCCTGAGCATCGGTTAAAATTTCTTCAGGAATATATTTTCGTTCTCGTTGATCAATCACGGCTATGTCATCGGCGCGGAAGCGATGCACTTGTTCGGGGATAGACGCCACATCTGTCTCATTTCGTCCCAGCAGATGTTCGACAGAGGTGCCATAGGCGTCGGCTAGCGCCTGATTGACGAGAATAAACTCACCCTCCCGATTCTTGGCGAAAATAAAATGGGGTACTAAGTCTATAACCTGACGCAGCTTTTGTTCACTGGCTTGTAACTGCTTCTGCGCCTGGGTGCGAGCGGTAATATCTTCGACGGAACCTTCATAATATAAGATCGCTCCCTGATGATCACGCACAGCACGAGAGTTCTCACAAATCCAGATGATACTGCCATCTCGACGATACACTTGACATTCAAACCCAGAGACTGCACCCTGTTCGTGGACTAAGCGGATAAACTCGCGGCGCTGGCTGGGATTCACATACAGTTGATGTTCAACATCGGTAATGTGGTTAATTAACTCATCAGGTGAAGCATAGCCATAAATTCGCGCCAATGCGGGATTGGCACTGAGATAGCGTCCATCGAGTGTGGTTTGGAAGATGCCACCTACGGCATTCTCAAAAATGCTACGATATTTTTCTTCGGCTTGGCGTAGCGCGTCTTCAGCGTGAATGCGTTCCTGGATTTGATCGGCTAATTGGTGATTCACCTGTTGGAGTTCTTTGGTTCGCTCATTGACACGCTCCTCAAGTTGTGCATTCAGTGATCGCACCTCGGCTTCAGCTTGTTGGCGATCGCGAATTTGCGTTTCTAAGGCTTGGTTGGCGGCTTCGAGTTGAGCGGGACTCGGTAAGGCTAACGCTTGGGGAACTAGGGGAATCAGGGCTAATGCTGTATAACAGGAAATTAAGGCGGTTATGGCTTTAATTCCACCCGATAGCCAATAATGGGGATACCAAAGTGTCCATACTCCCATAACATGGGTCATGCCACAGGCAATAATGAATGCGCCAAAGAGGAAGAAGACTTTGGGAAAGGGAATATCCCGTCTCTTATTCACAAAATACAGCAGAGTACCGGGAATGGAATAGTACGCTAGGGCAATTAATGAGTCAGACGCAACATGAAGGGACACGAGATTAGTCTGCCACAAGTAGCAATGCCCATGGGGGATAAAGGAAAACGGTAATAAAGTCATTTGGTAAACACCCTTGCCAACGTTTGGATGGGTTTTCTATGATTCCCCATTATTTCAGTCCAGATTATTCCCGACTCTACCGTAAGCTGTGGCTTTACAGAATCTTTAAAGTTTTCTCCCGGAACTTTACCGAAACTTCATAGATCTCACCCTGGGATTACAGTAGTCTTTTTAGTGTAGTAGAGAGTTAAGGTTGACTCCGCCAAATGAACAGAGCGGGGTCTTTTTGTGGGAATGGGGAATCCTTCAAAGGGTTTGGTTACCAAACTCCTACTGTCGGCGGGGTCAACCGGATTCATTAATGTTACAAAACTTAAACATTAAATCCAGGTTCATTCATGTCGGGGATGAGAAATACCCCATCGGGATTTACCCCCCAGATTTAGGGGAAACGCCAAATCAACCGCCTAGATATGGCGAAATGAACCGATAGGCGTCGCGATCGCAGGATAGTTCCCAAGCTTAACTCAAAAGCCTACAGCTTGTTGTCCCATAAGTTTGTGCAGAAACTCCTCTCCCCATTTTTGGCACAAGGATTTAGCATATAAGGGTGACTAAACTGTACAATCCCTTACAATCCCTAAGGGAAGGTAACTGGTTCAAGCTCATCTGCGGCGCCAGTTTTCAGCACCTCCCTGCCGTTCGTAACCTCACCTTGGCGTATACTCTAGCTGGGGCTGATTGTATTGATGTGGCAGCTGACCCCGCCGTCATTGCGGCGGCAAAGACAGCCTTAAAGGTGGCGACAAGCCTGGTAGAGTCCGGTCAAGCACAAGGTATGGGATACCGTAACCAACCCTGGTTAATGGTCAGTTTAAATGATGGAGAAGATCCCCATTTTCGCAAAGCTGAATTTAATCCGAATGCCTGTCCCCCAGACTGTCCCCGCCCTTGCCAAACCATCTGTCCGGCTCAAGCGATTGTCTTCGAGCAACCGCCAACTCAGGCGGAAACTCTCCGCCAGTGGGAGCCAGATCAACCCTTCAACTCCCCTCACTCACCCCAGGGATTCTCCGGTGTTATCGATCAACGCTGTTATGGCTGTGGACGTTGCTTACCCGTTTGCCCCAGTCAACTCGTATATACTCGATCCTACGTATCCACACCCACAACCCTGGCTGAAGTAATTCTCAAAAACGAAGTTGATGCCCTGGAAATTCATACTCAAGTAGGACATTTTACAGATTTTAAACGACTCTGGGGCGCGATCGCACCCTGGATTCATACCCTGAAGTTGCTGGCTATCAGTTGTCCTGATGGTGAGGGCTTCATTGATTATCTGTGGGAACTTTACCATCTGATCGCGCCCTTACCTTGTCCCCTAATCTGGCAAACCGATGGTAAGCCAATGAGCGGTGATATTGGTATCGGAACAACTCGAAAAGCCGTGAAGCTAGCCCAAAAAGCGTTATCAGCCAATTTACCAGGGTTCGTGCAACTGGCGGGTGGAACCAATCACCATACCGTCAGTAAACTCAAAGCAGCCGGACTCCTCACCCTGGGAACAACGGAGGAATCTGCTGCTAATCCAGTAAAGCCCTTTGTCGCGGGTGTGGCTTACGGTAGCTATGCCCGGGTATTACTTACTCCGATTTTAGACCAACTCGATCAATACCATGAAGCAAATCATGATATCAATTCCCAATCATTTCCATTATCATCAAGGGCAAACCTGGAAAATGATCCGCAGCGGCTGCTCAAAGCCGTAGCCATCGCCCATTCTCTGGTGTCCCCATTGAAGTCTGTCCCTAAGCCTGTTTTTGCTTTGAGCCAAAATCAACCGGAACTATCCCTTTGATAACCAACAGCGATCGCTCTTTTTCACATACAAGCCTATGGTGAATGCCAACGGGATGAACCCATCCCATCCCCAATCGTTATCCAATCAAGAATTATCCAACACCACCAATTTAGCTGGGATGCAGATTACTGAGGATCTCCAAAAGTTACTGGATATTTTGCCCAAGGATATTCGCCAAATCCTAGAGCAACACCCCCATCGCGACAATTTAGACAATTTAATTGAAGTGGTGATGGATTTGGGTCGGTTTCCTGAGGTACGTTTCCCATCTGGCGCCGAATATCTATCAGATATACCCGTCACCGCTGAACAATTAAACTATTGTGTTGAGCGGGTTGGGCATTTCAGTGGAGATAATCGAGCCGGACTGGAGAAAACTTTACACCGGATTAGCGCGATTCGCAATCGTCCCGGCGACATTATCGGGTTAACCTGTCGCGTCGGACGAGCCGTGTTTGGCACTATTGGTATGATTCAAGATCTCGTGGAACGAGGTCAATCAATTTTGATGTTGGGACGTCCGGGTGTGGGCAAAACGACGGCGTTACGCGAAATTGCCCGGGTGCTGGCTGATGATCTGCAAAAACGGGTGGTGATTATTGATACCTCCAATGAAATTGCTGGTGATGGAGATATTCCTCATCCTGCTATTGGTAGAGCGAGGCGGATGCAGGTGTCGCGTCCGGAACTTCAACATCAGGTGATGATTGAAGCGGTGGAAAATCACATGCCCGAAGTGATTGTCATTGATGAAATTGGCACCGAACTCGAAGCCCTCGCCGCCCGCACAATCGCGGAACGGGGGGTGCAGTTAGTGGGTACGGCTCATGGAAACCAAATCGAGAATCTGATTAAAAATCCCACGCTCTCTGATTTAGTCGGTGGGATTCAAGCGGTAACTCTGGGTGATGATGAAGCCAGACGCCGGGGTTCTCAAAAAACGGTATTAGAACGCAAAGCACCGCCCACGTTTGAGATTGCTGTCGAAATGCTGGAGCGTCAGCGCTGGGTAGTACATGAAAGTGTGGCGGATACGGTGGATTCCCTGCTGCGGGGACGTAAACCGAATCCCCAAGTGCGGACAGTGGATGAACAGAATAAGGTGATTATTACCCATGAATTTCCTGATGCGCCCGCACCCTTGGAACGCCATAACCCGTCGGGGTTAGTGGCTAAACCCAGTGGCTGGCGTTCGTCGGGACAGATGCAGCCTCTGTCGCGCTCCTCATCGCCGTCTTCGGCTCAAACGAGTTACTTTGATCAGCTGCTCCATGATTCTTGGCAACAAGCTAGCCCCGTTGATGAGGTTGTAGACACTATTGGACCCAATGGTGAGGATTTGCCCCTTCATATCTATCCTTATGGGGTGAGTCGCCATCAAATTGAGCAGGTGATCCGAGTCCTAAATTTACCCGTTGTTTTAACGAAAGACATGGATAGTGCTGATGCGATTTTGGGCTTGCGATCGCACGTTAAAAGTCACTCAAAACTGCGCTCAATTGCTCGCTCCCGTCAAATTCCCATTCACGCGGTTAAAGCTAGCACCATTCCCCAAGTGACTCGCGCCCTGCGGCGTATGTTGGATATGGATGACCCCGGAACCCCCGATACGGCGGATTTGCGGTTGTTTACCCAAAGTGGAAGTGATGATGAGATTGAGGCGCTTGAAGAAGCACGTTTAGCTGTTGAGCAAATTGTGATTCCCAATGGACAACCCGTCGAGTTACTTCCGCGATCGCCAAAAGTACGGAAGATGCAGCATGAACTGGTTGAACACTATCGCCTCAAGTCTGATAGTTTTGGCGATGAACCCAATCGCCGCTTGAGAATCTACCCCGCTTGATGGCAAGGGATAGGGGTGTGGCAAGAGGATAATGTGTAGAGTAGCTCACGAGACTCTTGCTTCACCCGTTCTTCCATCACAGCTTGCTGCAATTGGATAAAGGCGGTAAAGTCTTCCATATCATATTTATTGACTAAAAGCTGACGCAGTTGTTCTTCAGCTTGCACGGTCAGATAACCGGTCTTTTGTGCTTCTTGTACTATTTCGCGAATTAATCTCATCAGTGAATCTCCAGTGTTAATCGGTAGATGAAAGTCACGTAAGGTTCGGTGACTGATTGCTCTAAGCAACAGTCATCTTGAGCAAGAGATCTCCCGTAGAGGTTCCCTTGGCTGATGGCATTGTGATAACTTGTTTTATCGTTAAAAAAATTACCTTTTTTTAACAAACGTTCACATACATAGTTCCACCCCTGAACATAGCTACCCCTAACCTGAAGATATGTAAAAGCATCGCTTTACCCTGAATAAAGCAGCCAATGCTTTATTATAGGGCATTTCATCGTCCTATAAAGATTATATTAAATTTTGAATGGAGGTAGACAAGTTAATGATCTTTAATAAAACTTGACATTTATATATTCTTTATGTAAATGCATGATAAATGATGAAATTGAGCGATCTGTTCCCTGACCCAGGACAAATTAGCCAATTTTCACAAATCTCTTGACATATTCCCTGCCAAAACTGCTAATATAATCAAGGTACACACTTTGGGGTGTAGCCAAGTGGTAAGGCAGCGGGTTTTGGTCCCGCCATTCCTAGGTTCGAATCCTAGCACCCCAGTCGCATCTACCGCTTCCAAAAACCTAGTCATATCTGCTCACAAGTAAACAAACCTAGGCAAAACTCAACGGTATAAGTTTCTTCA
>NZ_JBKHUP010000157.1:0-13046 GCF_046565525.1 Coleofasciculus sp.
AACGTCCTATGGGATACCAGGAGTCACTGAGAAGCCCGCGCTCTATGCTTGCCGCATGAGCGTCGGGAGTATGTCACAAATAAAATCACCTACGCTATCTTAGGGAACATCCCTTTGATCCGCTATAAGTAAAACTTTTACTTTTTCGGTTAAGGTTTTAAATCTATCAAGCTAAACTAAATGATACATTTTAGGTTAAGGAATGTGAACAACTAAAAAACAACTGGAAACCCTGATATTGACGTTGTGTCGGAACTGTAGTATGATTCTTGAAGTTATATTAATCATGAGATGTTGGCTTTTTATTAGCTTTTTTCAATAAATCGAATAAAAAAATCCCCCAAAGCTACTTATGGCAACAATCTAGCATTTTTAAGAATAGAACACTACAAATACTACACGTCGATCTCAACGACATAATTTTGGCAACACCATCCGTGGTGAATTTGACAAAAAAAACACAATATGCAGGGGAATCAGACTAAGAAATGACCATCCATATCTTTGGCATACGTCACCATGGACCCGGATGTGCGCGATCGCTCCGTCATACCCTGCACAGCTTAAACCCAGATATCCTCTTGGTTGAAGGTCCCCCAGATGGGGATTCGATGCTCCCTTTAATTACCCATCCCCAGATGCAACCACCTGTGGCGTTATTGGTGTACCGACCCGACCAACCCCAACAGGCGGTTTATTATCCCTTTGCCGTCTTTTCCCCAGAATGGCAAGGGATTGAGTATGCCCTAACTCAAGGGATTCCGGTGCGGTTTATGGACTTACCTTTAGTGCATCAGTTGGCAGAGGGAGCTGGGGGAGCAGAGGGAGCAGAGGGAGCAGAGGGAGCTGGGGGAGCAGAGGGAGCAGAGGGAGCTGGGGGAGCTGGGGGAGCAGAGGGAGCTGGGGGAGCAGGGGAAGATGAGATTCACGATGATCCCTTGGGTTATTTGGCAAGAATCGCCGGCTATAGCGATGGGGAACGCTGGTGGGAACAGTTAGTCGAACATCGCCAGGAGAGTAAGGACGTATTTGAGGCGATTTTAGAAGCAATGACCGCCCTGCGCCAGGAGATACCCGCCAGAGATGATCCGAGGGAAGCCCAACGGGAAGCCTATATGCGGAAACTGATTCGGGCGGCGCAAAACGAAGGGTTTCAACGAATCGCCGTAGTTTGTGGCGCATGGCACGCCCCCGCCTTGGTGGATATGCCCTCGGCTAAAGCTGATCATGCTTTGCTCAAAGGATTGGCGAAAACCAAAGTCGAAACCACTTGGATACCTTGGACCTATGGGCGACTGGCATTTAAGAGTGGCTATGGGGCGGGTATTGAATCTCCGGGTTGGTATAGCCATTTGTGGGATTGTTATCAAGATGGGGGAGCAGAGGGAGCAGAGGGAGCAGAGGGAGCAGAGGGAGCAGAGGGAGCTGGGGGAGCAGAGGGAGATGACTCAATCCTGAGTCAGGGCGGGTTTAGTCACATCCGGGTGAGGCAAGAATCAGCGATCGCGATTCGTTGGTTAATCAAGGTGGCGCGGTTATTGCGTCAGGAAGATTTAGATGCGTCATCTGCCCATATTATTGAAGCCGTAAGGTTAGCAGAATCTTTGGCAGCATTACGCGATCGCGCAATGCCCGGTTTACCTGAATTCAATGAAGCCACGCAAACAGTGCTGTGCTTTGGTAGTGATGTACCCATGGGTTTAATTCAAGAGCAACTGATTGTGGGTGAACGATTGGGAGAGATTCCTGATGAGACTCCCATGGTTCCCTTACAACAGGATTTACAGCAGCACATCAAACGCCTGCGCCTCCCCGCCAATGCCACCGAAAAACAGTATGAATTGGATTTACGCAAAACAAACGACTTAGCGCGATCGCATCTTCTCCATCGCCTGGATTTACTTGGTATTCCTTGGGGGATACGACGATCAACCAAGGGAAAAGGAACCTTTAAAGAAGGGTGGCGCGTTCAATGGCATCCTGAATTTGCGGTTAAACTCATCGAAGCCGGGATTTGGGGGACGACGATTGATACGGCGGCTACAGCTTATGCCCGGAATCAGGCACAACAGGCTCAAGGGTTACCCAGTCTGACTCAGTTAATAGAAAAAGTCTTATTAGCAAATTTACCCGACACCTTAGCGGAAGTCATGCATCGCCTGCAAACTGAAGCCACCCTTAACCGAGATGTCGCCCAATTAATGGAAGCGTTACCCCCCCTGGCGCAGGTATTGCGCTATGGAAATGTGCGCCAAACCGATACTCGGATGATTATCTCAGTGGTGGATGGCTTGGTTACCCGGATTTGTCTGGGTTTACCCTTAGCTTGTGCATCTTTAGATGATCAAGCAGCACGGCATATCGATCAGCTTATCCAACAAGTAAATCACGGGATTTCAATCTTGAATAATCCTGAGTATAAACAATCCTGGCAACAGGTGTTATGGCAACTGACGGATCAATCTAACCTCCATGGGTTAGTATCGGGTCGAAGTTGTCGATTATTATTGGATTCTGGGGTATTTAGTGGGAATGAAGCCTCCCGTCGGTTAGAATTTGCTCTATCTCAAGCTAGTGAACCTCCTCAAGCCGCAGCTTGGATGGAAGGGTTTTTGCAGGGGAGTGGATTGTTACTCTTGCATGACTATACCTTGTGGCAGATAATTGATGATTGGATCATTCAGCTTCCTGGGGAAACCTTTACGGGGATATTACCCTTATTACGTCGCACCTTTGCCACGTTTTCTGTGGCTGAACGACGACAAATCGGTGAACGAGTGAAACAGGGAATCTCGGTTCAGACAACGGGGATAGGGGAGGAGGAATTGGATTGCGATCGCGCCAATGCCGTTTTGCCGATTGTGGCACAGTTATTAGGAGTAAAATAGCATCTTGGCATCTTGCAGACGCTTCTTGCATCGCCTCTGTTCTTATTCCCGATCCAAAAATAACTCGTCCTCAATGTCTTGCTGCACCTGAGGATTCACCTCATTACAAATCCTTAGACAATCCACCAATAAGTCATAATAGTCCCACAGCGATCGCGTTTGGTTTTTACTCACTTTCGAGGTAAGGACAAGCACCAGGGTAATTCCTGCAACGGTGACAGTCCCAAGAGTTGGTCAATCGCACTAGATTTGAGTCTAGTCATGATAACCGCGATCGCTGATCAAGTTATAGCGTTAATCAGATGCTGTTTGGGACTATCTCCCCAAAAATCTGAACCATAAACCATGCAACAGGTAACCGGGAGGCTAGATGAAAACGATTTCAAAGATAACTTTGATTGCCTTCTTATGGATTATCGTCATCAACTCCGGAACATTAGGTGTTCTGGATACAGAACTCAGGTTACAGATCTTGTTCTTATTCGGCTGTGCTGCTTATCAAAATCAGAATACGCGCAAAGTTCTCAAAGTCATCGGATTATGGATTCTCGGTTTTATTCCCTTAGCTTTCCTCGGACGCCTCTTGGATTATATTAAGTCTCTCCACATTAATTGGCAAAGCTGCACCGGACGCCTAAGCATACTCTCCGGTGTGTAGTAAGTCTGTTAAATCCAAAGGAGGACCCGGTACGTAGGTGACAATACAGTCAGGCTCGAAGTACACAGTACCCCCAGCTTGAACAACACTCATACAGAAATCTAAGTGTTCCTTGGTATTAAGCATCGCCTGATCAAGCAGACCAATTTTCTCAAAAATGTCCCGGCGAACCAGTACACAATGAAACTCTGCCAGTTCCGTTTGTGTCCGTTGCAAGCGATCGCGCACATCCTCTACCCGTTTCCCTTGCAAATACATCTTCTCCCGAAAACGTCGCTTACCCGTTTTATCAACCCAAACGTGGGATTCCCCGCCAGCACAGTGAACGATTTCGTGCAAGGGTTGCTCTTGACACATTAAAGGTCCAACGACTGTAGCGTTGGTTTGTTCAGCACATTGGACTAACTGATGTAGCCAACCGGGAGAGACGATGACATCGTTATCAAAAAAGACCAGATACTTGGTTTTTACGTGACTCAGACCCAGGTTTCTGGCTTGATTTGGCGAAAGGTAGTAGTCTGTACTTGAACACATTGAACGCCTTTAACAAACACCCCGGGTCTTTATAGCCATTGGCGAGCAGCAATCCAATTCCTTTGAAAACGCGCCCTAACAAATTTTCAGGAATTTGGGGCAAATAGTAGGTGCGATCACAGAGATGGTAGTTTTCCACAGCCGGATGAACTTTAGATGTACTTCCTCGTTCACTGGCATAAATATCAACCTCATGTCCGCGATCAAGTAAACCCGTAACTTGATTTAAAATAAATGTTTGTGAAAGACTGGGGAATTTATCAACAATGAACGCAATTTTCATAAAATATTTTTTGGCTTTTGACTAACTCATCTTGCTTTGTATAAATAATGTCTCATTTTTATTACCTCCTATTCTCTTGCCACAACACCTCCCATACTCAATCTTAAAATTTCAAAACCACTAAGATACCTGACGATGAACATCACTAGGCAAACTTTAATTTTACAATCAAATGTTTTTAATCTTTTGTCTAAAAATGTATTGACACAAAATTGAATGGGCGGAATTAAATTTTTGATTAAAAATATCATGAATTTTACTTGCCATTTTAATCCCTGATCATGACTCTTTTTCTGTAGAGCGTAGAGTCCACCAGCCAATCTAATGGTTCTTTTATACAGTTGCCGAAAAGAATGTCTGGCTGGATGAGCTACACGAGTGTCATCTGCATAAATTGGCTTATACCCCTGAGAGAAAACGCGCCTACCCCACTCCACATCCCCATTTGATTTGAATCGTTCGTCAAAAAGTCCTATTCGTTCAAGCACATATCTAGATGTAAAAATATTTGCTGCTGCACCGTACTGATACTTAAATTACTTACACCTTTCTCAATCCAATCCGATGCTGGAATACAATCAGCATCGGTAAAGGCAATCACCTATCCTTTCGCCAAAGATATACCCTTGTTTCGAGCCGCATAAGAACCGGGAGTGCTTTCATAAGCCGCGATCGCTTGACAAAATTGAGCGACTACCCCTTTAATGTCTGCGGCTTCATCTGATGCATTATCGACAACAATCACTTCATATCCTGTTTTTGGATAGGTCTGATTTTCCAGAGCCTCTAAACAGAGTTTCAGACGCTCGGCGTCATTATAAACGGGAATGATGACGGACACAAATGGATGAGAGTGATATTCCATTTCCTTGGCGAGAAAGCAGTTATTTATTATTCAATGAATTCTTTAGGGATAGGCAGTTTATAGTGCATGAATACAGACCATTCTGCCTCTCACTCCTACACCCTACACCCTACCTGGCTTTTCACGGGAAGTCTAGAAACCTGCGTCGGGGCGGGTTTAGTCACATCTTTTGTGCAACCGAAAAAATAGTAGTGAAACCCGCCCATACACACTCAAAACTCAACGTGTTTACTTTGCCACAAGCTGTCGAGGCGGCTTTTTCGGCGACTCCTCTCTGGTAAACTCCTCGTGGTAAGACCGCTCAACATTAACATTCCACAAATCGTGATTTTCGCCGAGGATGTTTTTGACTGCCAGCATTGCTGTCAGCATGGAGTGGTCTTGATTGTTGTATCGGTGCATCCCGTTCCGACCCACCGTTTGCAGATTTTCAAAGGTCTGGATATACTCTTGAATGACTTGAAGATGCTTACGGTATTCGCCGTCATAAACGGGGTAGGCTTTATGTTGACGGATAACTACTCCGTCTTCGACATCACCTTCATTAACACCTATATTTAGGTTAACCGCCTCACGACGGGCTAGCTCAATCAGCTCCACATCCGACAATTCCCAAAGCGGATCACCTTCGCTGCAAAAATATTCCATTCCCAAGCAGGTTTTACTCGGATCAGGCACCATCGCTGGACTCCAATTCTTGAAGTTTTGAATGCGTCCAACTTTGAAGTCTGGGCTATGGATGTAAATCCAGTTGTCGGGAAATAGCTCTGGCTGATTCACAATCAGTGACACAATCAGAAAATCTCGATACTTGAGACCCTTTGCTGCTGCTAATACATGGTCAGGGGGCAGGGGGTCGAGCCGATGCAGCAGCGCAGTCACGGGCATACTAGAAATGAAATGATCGCCTGTGAATTGCAGCGTTTCATCCCCTCGTTTTGCCGTGATGCTCTTAATCCGAGTGCCTTCCCGTTCGATGCGAGTTACGGTTGTATTCAGATGCACGGGAGCGCCTTGACTCTCTAGCTTTTCCTGACAACGTTCCCACATCATTCCCGGACCTAAAACCGGGTACTTAAATTCCTTAATTAAGCTTTTGGCATTTTGGCTTCCGAACAAGGCATTGATTACCGCTCGTTTGAGAGACATATTTTGAATGCGCTGTGCTGCCCAGTCGGCGCGAATTTGGGTGCAGGGGATTCCCCACACTTTCTCTGTATAGGTTTTAAAGAAGATTCTATAGAGGCGACGACCAAAGCGGTCTGTTACCCACTCTTCAAAACTTTCCGGTTCCGGACCAGGGTTGAATCTGGCTCTAAATTTTGCCCTTAAGTAACTCAACAGAATAAAGAAACTTTGGAGGATGCCAAGATTTGATAGAGTATTAAACAGAGAGAGTGGATAGTTGTAAAACTTGCCTTGATAGTAAATCCGGGAAAGACGCGGGACTTTGATAAATTCGTCTTCCAGAATTTCGTACCAAAACTGATCAACTTCGCCAACCTTGGTGAAAAAGCGATGACCGCCAATGTCAAAGCGATAGTCTTTGTACGTCTCTGTACGGGAAATTCCACCCACTTTATCGGCTTTTTCGAGGACAATGGGTTTAATTCCCTTCTTGACTAATTCGTAACCCGCCGTCAAGCCGGCCGGACCGCCTCCAATAATGACAACTGGATGATGGGTCAAGGATTTTCCTCCGGATTTCTTAGGGTTTAGATGAGTCGGGGGTTAAAATGAGTTGTCGATTACTAGAGAAACCAGAATTGAGGCACCGACTAATTCACGAGAAATTGACGCAAAAATTCGTTGTTCAATCGCTAACAAGTTGACCCAGGGGACTGTTTTCCAGATTTGGATCATGGGTTGAGAGGTTTGCCAGTGGTGACGAACGAGTCCGATCGCAAAGGCTAATCCGCTATAAAAATAGTATAGCCAGTGCCAGGGTACGGTTTGCAGGGCGAATAGGAAGCCGCGTTTTTGATGAAAGAATTGATAGACTGAGGCGTTGATTGCCAACAGCCCTAGACTCAACAGAGCGACGCCAACCCATGCAGCCGGTAACCACCAAACGGCGATTAGAGCCGCTAATAAGGTATATACCAAGACTACACTAATGCGGTTGGCAAGGTTTAGATTTAAGTCATTGACCATTTCGCGATCGCGTAATATGATCGCTGTCCAAGGGATTGCTCGATAAAAGATATCGGCTCTGAGCAGGGAGTAGGTTCTCCAGCACTTCAAATGCTTGACTTGGATCGTTTTTCGCAAGCCAATCCGGTGCCCGTTTCGTTTCAACCTATTGCCTAATTCAATATCTTCCACACAAGGGAGACGATAACTCTGATCAAAGCCGCCAACTGCTAAGAAAATATCCCGCCGGATTGCACCACAAGCGCCCCAGAAAGTAGAGGCTTCTTCTGATCCGGTTTGATGGGTATAATGATGGAATAAATTTTTGTATTGGGACAAGAAATTCGGCGCCCCCGGCTGATCATCGTAGGAGCCGATTAAGGCGGCGAGTTCAGATTCCTGGCTGAATGTGGTCGCTACTTTACCGATAGTGTTATCATGAACTTCGACATCGGCATCGACAAAGAAAAGAATATCACCGCTGGCTGCCTTAGCGCCTAAGTTGCGAGCTTTCGCAGGTCCGCCAGAGGTAGGAACTCTAATCACCTTGGCGCCAAAGTCTTGAGCTAACTGCCACGAGCCGTCAGTATCGCCGTCAGCGACGACAATTACTTCCGATGGCTGGGGTGAGGCTTTCGCCAGACTGGAAAGACAACGACGAAACGCTTCACCACCGTTATAGACAGGGATTATTACCGATATTGTCGGTGTTGTGGTAGAAGGTATCATCTGGCTCTTGGTAATGTGGTTCGTTGGGGCTAGCATAGTTGATAGCTTTGTTTACGACATCCATCTGGGGTCAGATAGACAGTGCTTCCGGCACTTTAGTCAAGCTATATACCAGAAATTGTAATGACGGTACTTCTAAAATCTTAATCAAGCTTCTGGGTGAGCGATCGCTTAACTGACTTTCTTTGCAGAATCTTCATCAAATTCTCGTCTTTGGGGTTGTTGTATGAAATTTTCGTGAAGGCTGGATATTCTGTAACGTCTGATACAGAAATAAACAGAGTCAACTATTCAACTCTAGTTATTTTCAGGAAACGGTTTTTGACGCGGGGGCTTGAGGAGAGGGCGACCCAAGTCTTTTGAATGGACTACCGTTGTGAATTGATGCAAGGGGGTCGCCCCTACATGAACAATGAACCTTTGAGGAGAGGGCGACCCAGGTCTTTTGAGTGGACTACCGTTGTGAATTGATGCGGTGCGGGTCGCCCCTACATGACCAATGACAGTCTACGCGATCGCTTGTCCAATCTTGTGGACTTTGATCAAACTTGTGCTTCCCGGCGTACCAATGGGAACACCAGAGGTAATCACTACCTTGTCCCCATACTCAGCTAACTCCATCTCCACCGCAGCATTGACTACATTAGTTAACATCTGTTCGGCGTTGTGTACAGGGGTAATCAGATAAGGTTGTACGCCCCAAGACAATGCCAACTGACGATAGGTACTTTCTTCTGGCGTAAAAGCAATAATCGGGGTTTTGGGGCGATATTTAGACACCAGTCGGGCGGAACTCCCGGATGAGGTGTTGCACATAATTCCCCGTGCACCTAATTGACTGGCAATATGACAAGCCGCTTCGGCTACGGATTCGGTGGTGCTAATACTACAACTAGGAAACTCAGACGATTGTACCAATCCTTCTACTAGCACTTTTTCCGTCTGGATGGCAATATCGTGCATCATTTGCACGGCGGCAATGGGATATTGTCCTACAGCGGTTTCACCCGAAAGCATGACCGCATCCGTTCCATCTAAAATTGAGTTGGCAACATCCGTGGCTTCAGCCCGAGTCGGATCGGGGGCACTGATCATCGACTCCAGCATCTGGGTGGCTGTAATCACAGGTTTACCGGCTTGATTGCAGCGACGAGTAATCTCTTTTTGGATTAAAGGAACCTTATCCAACGGCGTCTCTACCCCCAAGTCACCGCGAGCAATCATAATTCCATCAGCAATATGGAGGATTTCCTCTAAGTTTTCCACCGCTTCCCGTTTTTCAATCTTGGCAATCACACGGGTTTTAGCGCCTGCGGCTTCAATCATCCGCCGCACCGGTTCCAAATCACTGGCGCTTCGCACAAAAGACACCGCCACCCAGTCAACACCCGATTGCAGCCCAAAACGTAAATCGGTCATGTCTTTTTCAGTCACTGAGGTAACGGGTAAATACGTTTCAGGTAAGTTGACGCCCTTTTTAGAGGAAAGAAGTCCACCAATTTTCACCAAGGCGCGAATACTATCCGCATCCCGTCCCGTGACAATCAGCTTGACTCGACCATCATTAATGGAAATCGGTTCACCCACGCGCACCATAGCAAACAGGGTGGGAATCGGCAAGGGAATCTCTTCAGCATTGTTGCCTTCCTCATTTAACACAAATCTCACTTCATCACCGGTGTTCACTTGAATTCCGTCGGGAGGCAATTTTCCCAGCCGAATTTTAGGTCCGCATAAATCTTGCAGTAGGGCTAGAGGCTTGTGATGTTGGCTGCTAATTTCCCGGATTTGCTGAATCGTCTGCCCGTGAAACTCATGGGAACCGTGAGAAAAGTTTAACCGGGCAACATCCATCCCGGCTTCAATCAAGGCTTCAAGGCGTTCGGGTGAGGCGGTAGCTGGTCCAATGGTACAGATAATTTTAGTGCGACGCATAGGATACTGGGTCATAACGGCAATAGAACTGATGTTCTCTTTCTAGCGTGTGATTTTCAGGGTCTACACACCCCTACCAATCCAACGTCCGCCTAACCGGATGATTTTGATCCGGGATGGCGCGGGAGAACACCTGTCATGAAGATAGATCAACTTTCTGGGAAAGACGCTATCTGAAAGCGGGAGAAATTATTAAAGTCCACGGGAGGGAAATAGTATCCGGAGCAGGGGGAGCCAAGATGTCGGGTGTCGGGTATTGAGGAGCAATGTTCCAGACGTGCTTTTCAATCGTCTGGGTGCGGAGGAGTTAATTCAAAATTCTTGCACTGGGTGGGGGCGGGTTTAGTCGCTGAGGCAAGAAACAATAATAGTGACACTCGCCCCGACAAACCCTGTCCGACTAGCGAGGCGAAGGGTTAAAACTTCCTTTGGGCAGATTTTTCGGGCAATCCTGATTAGCACTCCTACTCCTTAACCCTGACTTCAGGTAGAAGTAATCCTCTGATAAAAATGAGTAGGGTTGTGATTGAGTGTTTATCATTTTTCAGTTATCTCAGACATCTGAGGTGGGTTAGTGAGGCGCTCAACCCTTGTTTAAAAGGATTTAAACATTGCTGAAATTATACAAATTGTCAATAACAAAAACAATTTGCATTTTGAATGACGGCAAGTAATTGAGGATATAATGCGCCAGTTTAATGTTGAGGGACTGTTCCAGATGTAGCATAGGTCTGGAACAGTCGGGGCGGGTTTAGTTACTTATGGGTACACAAGAAACGATAGTAGTGAAACCCGCCCCTACAGATTCAAACGTCAAAACTTAAACAAAGGGCGGGTTTAGTTACTTATGGGTACACAAGAAACGATAGTAGTGAAACCCGCCCCTACACAATCAAAACTCCTATGAATGCCCCAGCTATTGCAACCGCCTCTAAACCCACGCCCCAAGAACGCCAAAATCTGGAACACCAAGCCGATTACAAGACAATATCATCATTACCAGAGGTTTGGTCGTTAGCCGCCCAGCGATTTGGGGATACTGTCGCCTTACAAAACCCTTACGCTAAACCCGAAGTCAAGCTAACCTTTGCCCATACTTGGCAGCAAATTCAGCAGTTTGCGGCTGGATTACAAGCATTAGGTGTCTCGGCTGGGGATCGGGTTGCCTTATTTTCTGAAAATAGTTCCCGCTGGTTTGTTGCTGACCAAGGTATTATGACCACTGGGGCGGTTGATGTGGTGCGAAGTTCTCAAGCGGAACGAGAGGAACTTCTCTATATCCTTAGGGATAGTGAATCAACTGCGTTAGTTGTGGAAAATCAGGATACTTTAACCAAGCTGCATCAGCATTTGGATGATTTGCCGATTCAACTGGTTATTTTATTATCAGATCAGGAACCGGAAGCAGAGTCAGGGTTGAATATTCTCAATTTTTCCCAGGTGTTGGAACAGGGAAAAAATCATCCATTTCAACCGATTGAACAAACCCCTGATACCCTCGCCGCCTTAGTTTATACCTCTGGCACCACCGGGAAACCCAAGGGAGTTATGCTAAGTCATGGCAACCTATTGCATCAAGTGACTAGCTTGGCTGCAATTGTACAGCTAGAAGCAGGCGATCGCGTCTTGAGTATTCTCCCATCTTGGCATGTCTATGAACGCGCCATTGAATACTTTGCCCTCTCCCAAGGCTGTACCCTGATTTATACCACGCTGCGCCATGTTAAGCGGGATTTGAATGCTCAACACCCTAACTATTTTGTCTCGGTTCCGCGTTTATTGGAATCGATTTATGAGACGGTGCAAAAGCAGTTGAGTAAAGAATCTGCCCGAAAACAGCGCTTGGTTAATGCTCTATTCTCGATTAGCGATCGCTATATTAAAGCCCGTCGCCTTGTCAATGGTTTAAGTTTAGAACAGCAGCAGCCCTCTCTATTTCAACGCCTCTGGGCTAGACTTCAAGCCTTGACATTGGTTTTAATTCATGCATTAGCTGACCGATTCATCTATCAGAAAATCCGCGAGCAAATCGGTGCAAATTTAAAGCAAACCATCTGTGGGGGTGGCGCACTTTCCCAGAAATTAGATGATTTTTATGAAATAATTGGCATTGAGGTACTCGAAGGGTATGGTTTAACCGAAACCTCGCCCGTTCTCACCGCCCGTCGTTCTTGGCATAATCTCCGGGGTTCTGCGGGTAAACCGATTCTAGAGACAGAAATTCGTATTGTTGATCCAGACACCAAAGAAACCCTTCCCCAAGGAGAAAAAGGGTTAGTTTGGGCGAGGGGATCTCAAATCATGCAGGGTTATTATCATAACCCAGAAGCCACTGATAAAGTGATTGACGCTGAAGGGTGGTTTAATACTGAAGATTTAGGCTGGTTAACGGTTCAAGAAGACTTAGTTTTGACCGGACGGGCAAAGGATACAATTGTCTTGAGTAACGGTGAGAATGTGGAACCGAAACCGATAGAAAATGCCTGTATGCGGAGTCGTTATATTGATCAGATGGTGGTGGTGGGTCAAGATCAGCGATCGCTTGGCGCTTTAATTGTACCGAATTTCGATAACTTACAATCGTGGGCGGCTGAAAATCAGTATCACCTGCAACTTCCCGATGAGGAATCTGCTTCTGGGGAGGAAACAATTGATTTAAATAGCAAACCTGTTCAGGAATTGTTCCGCCAAGAACTCAATCGAAACGTGAAAAACCGTCCGGGTTATAATCCGAATGACCGCATTGGTGTATTTCGCCTAATTTCAGAACCCTTTTCTCAAGAGAATGGTATGTTGACTCAGACGCTTAAAATTAAGCGCCATCTGGTTAGGGAACAGTATCAAGATTTGATTGATGAGATGTTTTCTTAAGTTAACTTAAGCTCTGGCGATTGTAAATTGCGGAACCAAACGAAACAAAGTCCGCGTAGGCGGACTAATACCTAGTTGCGCTCAAACATAGTAGATAGGAAAAGCAGGGGAAGCAGGGGAAGCAGGGGAAGCAGGGGAAGCAGGGGAAGC